>JACQSP010000132.1 GCA_016205905.1 Candidatus Woesearchaeota archaeon | reverse complement strand
TATATATACAATAAATATTAACTTAATAGAGATAGTAATACTTAATCATTTATAAATTTATTAGATTTATTGCATAGTTTTACTGTCCCATACAAAGATTTATTGAGTTTATTTAACTAACCACTGTTTACACTGTTTATAATCAACAAGCAAAGATAACTTATATAATCAACAAACAAAGATTAACCCAGATTTACACCGCTAAAATCTTTTGCATACTGCTTGAATTTAGTCTGTATTTCTTTAGAGATTAGTTCTTCAAATAAAGGTATTTTAATGGGTGTTGCAAACCTTACAAAATTGCTTGTGATTATTGCTTCGCCCTTATCCAGACATGCAATATTTTTGTCATCGTCATTCAAATCCTGTGAAGCTGATTCTATTATTGCCTTTCTTTCAATACCCATTTCCATACCAAGGATTATTTTTGTGTTCATGTTCGCAAGAATCTGCCTTGGTATCAGTGAAGGCAGCTGGGTGATTGCAATAAGCCCGACCTTAAACTTTCTCCCTTCTCTTGCAATAGTATCAAATATATTTGAGCCTTTTTCAAGCACATCCTTTCCAAGAACCCTTGGCGCCTCTTCAATAACAACAGAAATTAAGGGTTTGTCTGGTAAAATACCCTCTGTTTTATACTGTTTATATTTGTTGAAAAGCTCATTGCATATTAAAGAGCCGATAAATATTTCTTGCTGGCTTGAAACATTTGAAGTGTCAATTATCACAGTTCTCGCATTTTCTAGCTCTTCTGCAATGTCATGCACAGTTGATTCGCCTGAATGAAAATCAAAAATGCCTTTGCACATAATTCTGTCGTCGATAATACTATGTTCTAAGCCCATGCTATTTGCGCTTAATTTTAAATCAAGTATGCTAAGCAGCCTTCTTTTGATAACACCTATTGTTGCCTCATGAAAATTACTGCGCGGGCCAGAAGCTTGTTTAGCGCCAAAATTCTGATGCGCCTCACTTTCCGCAGATGTTTCTGTTCTTTCAAGCAATATTGCATTTATCCAGTCATGGCTGTAATAATTGTAATAAGCCACTAATGCTTCATACTGTGCATCTGTCCAGTTAACTACACCGTTAAAATGAGATGGCTTGATTAAATTAATGTTAATTTTTAGGCTCCTTGCTCCAGCAGGAGGATTTTTGGAATAATATATTATTTTGTTTTTAATAGGATGGTCTTTTAACCCATGTTTGTTCCTGCCGTAATATTCATCATGCGGATCCAAAACAAGAACACCGCAAAAATCCTGCTCGACAAGAGACCACAAGATGCATTTAGTCAGATTGCTCTTGCCTTTTCCTGTAGACGCTGATATAAGAATATGCTCTGATAAAACAGCATCTCCCTGCAAATAGATATCATGCTCAAATATTTTTGAGCCGCTCCTTAATCTTCCTACATGCAATGGATTTTTTGGTTTGGTTATGAACTTTAAATCTTCTTCTTTCAACCCGCGCACATCTGAAAAAAAACAAGGCAGAGATTTGCTTATGGTATTGGTATCTAATTGTATAAGATTTTTTGCAATAACAAGATTATAATTTCTTAGTTCATGCTCAATAAAACTTAAAGGATGCTCTTCTGATCCTTGCTCTAATTTAATCCCTGATATTAATTCTAAATTAGCCTGTGAAAGCTGGCTGCCGTAAATTAAATCATAAACCTGCAGAAGAGTTTTTTCTTGCTTATCTTTTTCCTGAGAAACAAGCAGTTCGCCTATTTCAACATTTTGGCCATACTTTTGCCTGATTAGGATTTTGTTATGGCTTCCGCCAATAATGGTACCCTTGATTGAATTTTTGATTGAATTTGTCACTTTTTTTGGGAAGATGGCTGGTTATATAAATATTGTTGAATAAGAAAGAACTCAAAATAGAAAAAATAGAAAAATTCAAAAAACCAGCCATATTATTTACTTTGCAATATAAATGCATATAAATATAAAAGTCTTCTTGACAGAATAGATTACCAGCAAGTTACAAATCATTGTTATAATAATATTAATAATTGATGTTAATTAATGTAATTTAATGGATAGTAAACGCACTAAATTTTCGTAATCAGTAGTTGCGTTTACTATATAGGGCGAATTAAACAAATTTATCCTATTATTTAATTCGCCAGCTATAGTCAATTATAAAAAAGTAAAGAAAACTAAAAGATGTGAAACAATGGATAAAGAAATTGAACGATTGCAAAAACAAAAAGAGCGTCTTGAAAACACTTACAAAACAGGGATAATTTCTGAGGAAGAATATCATAAAAGCCTTAAAAGCATAGATGCTAAATTAAGATATTCTGCCAAAAAAAAGATTGATGAAAAAAAGAAGAAAGAAGCAATAAATGAAATTTTAGACACAAGGGCAAAGCCAAAAAAAGAAGACAAAAGAGAAGCATACCTGAGAGAAGTAAAAGCTATGGAAACAAAGAGTGAGAAGAAACAGGTTAAGAAGCATAAAGAAGATAAAGAAAGTGAAACCTCAAAGGTAAAGATTGTGCCTTATTATGATGATATTAAAAGCGAAGATGAGTTTGCAAAAGAAAATAGCAATAATGGATATGAAAAAAAAGTGAAAGGTGCAAGAAAAGAGAAAAATAATGCAGTGATGAATTCATATAATCATGACAACAATAATGATAATAATGACAACGAACCTTCTTTTTGGGGCAATTTCGGCGCATTTTTGCTGTTATTAATAATTATTGTGGGAATTTTATTTTTCGTGAACAAATACACACAGGTATTAACTCCACAATCTAACACAGTAACAATCTATGAGTATTCTGATTTTTTTTGTCCTTATTCGGCTGCCATGCAGACAACACTGAAAAAAGTCAAGGAAGATTATGGGGTTAAAGTAAAGATTTATCAGAGACAATTTCCGAATACAGAAATTCATCCATTGGCAAAGTTAGCTGCTGAGGCATCTGAATGTGCAGATGACCAGAATCGATTTATAGAATATCATAATCAATTATTTTTCCCGAAAAAAGATATTAAAATAGAGAATGATTTAATCAGTCTTGCTGGTGATGCAGATATAGAAAGTGTAGACCAGTTTAAAGATTGTTTATTAAATCATGACAAGCTTGCAAATGTAGAGGAAGATATTGCTGAAGGGAAAGAGTTAGGTGTTAAGACAACCCCAACACTGGTAATTGACGGAGAATTACTTGTTGGGGCGCAGCCTTATGAGGTTGTAAAAGCAGTTATTAACAAGCATTTGAAAGGATAGTTTTATGAAGAATTATTATAATTAATTATATATACTAAAAGTGTAAAATAATCGTACATTACAATAGCTTTTAGCGTAAATAAGAATAATAAGTGAAATATAAACAAAATAATCTAAGAAAAACTAACCTCAAATTGCCTGTATTCTTTTTTCTCTTCTTTTTTTCTCAAGCCATTTGTAGACATTTGCATGTGTGCTTCCAGCTATTAGGCTTTCAACAGCTCTTCTTGCATTAGAAACATCTTCTCCCAAGCCAATAAGACCTACAGTTTTACCAAAAATGCAGATGTATGTTTCTGTAAGCCCTTCTATTACTTTTCGCGCTTTGCCGTCTTTGCCTATAATTCTGCCTTTTATCCTTGTTAACTGTGCAGGTGTTTTAACAAATTCTTTTAGCTCAACAAGCTCAAGGGTATAATCTTGTTTTAACAAAAGATGGGCAATGTCTGGATTAAAGCCGCGTGCAATTGCCTTAATCATATCTCTCGTGGAAAACAGGGTTAAAGGATCTTCACCCTCGACAATAACATCGCCTTCTTTGCTGTCAATGATTATTTTGGTATGTGTTTCTTCTTCAATCCTTTTTTTGATTTCGCCATTTTTGCCTATTAAAACAGCTATTCTTTCCTTGGGAATTTTAATATCGTATGAATATTCTGCCATTATCTTAAGATAAGGTGTGTGCTTTTTAAGGTTTTTGGTTGAAAGGATGCAATAAGTCCTACTTTGGCTTTATTGCTACCCATATAAAAAGAAATGATTCAATGAAAGAATATGTGAAATTTTTGTATTTGTTTAGCATCATAAGGTCAAAATTTATTTTTAGCCTAATTGCGAAGGTGACAGGGGGACTTGCCCCATACGGGGATGTCACC
>JACQSP010000136.1 GCA_016205905.1 Candidatus Woesearchaeota archaeon | reverse complement strand
GATGTTATCATCGTACCTCTTACCTCAAACCTCTTACTTCTTACCTTTATTTGTGAACCGTGGACTTCGTCCCTAGAACGGACTGAGAATGAAAACAGAGATTAAGAAACATAAAAAAGCAAAATGGAATATCTTAGATTATTTGAAGAGAAGAATCTGGACGAGTTTCATCTTATTAACAGAACTTACCAAAACTTTGAAGAATTTCTGCTGCACAAAGGATTAATCACCTCAAACTCAACTAATTTAGGATTTTGGGCAGGAACACCTTTGAAAGAAACATTCACTGTGTTTAATACATTATGGAATGAGAACAATTGGAACAACAATAATTTCATAACTCCAAAAAGCAGGAAATACAAGATGTGCAGAAGCTTTTGCGACCTTGGAAGCGGCGACGGAAGGGTTGTTCTTCTCGCCTCTTTGTTTAACATCAAGAAAGCAGTTGGAATTGAAAGCGACTTATGGCTGCATAATGTCAGCAATCATATAAAAGAGCATATTAATCTAGACCATTTCTGGAAAACAAAGTTTATCAGAAATGATTTTTCTAAACATAATGTAAGAGGGTATGATTATGTGTTTATCTCGCCAGACAAGCCATTTTATCGCGGGCTTGAGGAGAAATTTCAGAAAGAGCTGGACGGAAAGCTGATTGTTTATGGACATGAAAAGTTTCATCCAACTTCTTTAAAATTGTTGCAGAGGTTTAATCTTAATGGAGAACTTTTTTGTGTTTATGAAAGAGAGCATTGACAAGACAAGATTAATATTCTACCAAACTCGTTTGCATACTAACATCTCCACTAATCAGCCCATTAAACACATCCATCGCCCTTTTTCCCGCAGAAACTAATTTTTTGACAAAGTTAAACGCAACATCATGCAGCCCATTGTTTGCTGGCTGGAAATCAATATTAATATTGTCTGCAAGATTGGCTATGTTATGTTTCTTTATTGAGTTCAGCCATTCTAGCTCAAATGCAAATGCCTTTGCTTCTTCGTCGTGCATATTTCCTAAAGGATGGCTGAGAACATGCCCAAGCTCGTGGCCGATAACTAACATAACAACATCTAATTTATTTTGTTTTATAACAATCTCTTTAGTTAGATGAACAGAAAACCCTTGTATGCCTTTTGACCATTTGCCGCCTTTTGAAGTATGTAAAAGCTTAAACTTTTCTTCATTGCAGACAGTTATTTTTATATGTGGTGGC
The DNA here is from genome assembly GCA_016205905.1 of Candidatus Woesearchaeota archaeon. GTDB lineage: Archaea > Nanobdellota > Nanobdellia > Woesearchaeales > DSVV01 > JACQSP01. The sequence continues at coordinate 1,854 of JACQSP010000136.1, read as the reverse complement.
AGTTCTTCGCCTGTTGTGGCTCTGAATGCCTCTTTGACAAATTCTTGGACATCATTGGCCTCGTCGATAAACTGCGTGTCTGGCCTGTAAATATGCAAAAAATTCTCAGCAGCAAAATAACCTTGGGGATTACTTGCTGCGAGATAATTCGATGGGTTGTAGTTGAAAGAAGCGTAATGGCCATTTGTACTATTTGTATTTCGCGCATTTGACTGGCGTTTGTATTCCAATAATCGCGGGTGTGTTGACTGCGATTCAACAGAGCCAAGAAAAGGCAATGGCGCATCGAGATTATAAACCTGCGGCTTTGACGAAGCAGAATCAACATACGAACTTGAAGACGATAAGAGTGGCTGAGATGAAGAGGACGAACCAATATAATTAGAAACAAGTGCATCTATGCTATTATTAGCTAATAAACTTCTTGAAGCGTGAAAACTAAATGTTCTCTCTGTTCTTTCATGAACCCTTACATAAACACTTTCATTTTGATACATCATTGGTATGATTTCCCCATTTTACTGGTCTTTTACTGATTTATTACTAACTCAGCTTTTGCAGTTTTTAAAATTTCAATATGATTTAATGTTTTTTTGTATTATCTATCACAAATGTTCATTAATAAACCGCAAAAGTTCAATTACTAATTTATTTTAGTATTACTATTTGATTATTTATTTCACTGATATGAATCTCTCATTGAATAACTGCTGGACATTGACGAGTAATTAGAAGACTGCGCTTGATAACCTAATGAAGTTGAAGGCACATAATCTGCTCCACCACTTTCACTGTTACTAGCATACATTGCACTTCCAATGCTTGAATATCCGCAACTGCCACAACCACCGCACATGAGTTTCACTCCAATTATTTTTTTATTTTTTTCCTTACCTTCTTCTAATTGTTATTTAATGTAAGTATTGTTGATTAATATCTTGAACAAAATATTTTCCTAAGACTAATGATAATCTGTCTAACTCATCGCTTTTGCCAGGTGTATTACCTTTACCATACATTCCTCTGGTAATATCAAAAGGATCTTTTATTAAAGGACTGCTATAACCCCTAACAGATGATGATTCAGTTGCACTAAATCTTAAGGCACCGCCATCTTCATATCTCTGGTTAGGCAATCCATAATTAGGAGGCATTCCACCACCATGCGCAGATGTTAAAGCAGCAACTTTGAGAGGACTGTCAGCTGTGCTACCAATTGGGCTTACTGAGCTGTAAGCAGCGTATCCTTCTACTCCTTGTGGCATGTGTCTCATTCCTCTGTTGTTTTATTTTATGTTTTGTTGTATACTAAATGGAATTAGTTTAGTATATGTTTTTCTGAAATTATTGTAAATTATTATTATGAACGATATTATAAGCTATGACTAATACATCATAGTAATGTATATTAGGTAAAACGCCTTTAAAAATAAGATTAAGAAGAAGTAGTGTCTTGTGGGACAAAAAGGTCATAATGTAGTATAGAAATAAGATTTATAAATAATAATAATTTTATAGAAAAATCATGAAAAAGTTAGTAACTAAAAGATATGATTTAAGACAATTTGCTGGAATGTGGAGTGATATGGGCGAAAATAGTTATAAAACCATTAAGAGTATAATAGAAAAAGGGTGGAGCTCATCATTTAATCAATCATTTAAAGAGCTAAAATATAAAAAATAAAAAACATTTTGAGAGAATTAATGGATTGAAAGCAGAAGATTATTGAATGACTTCTTCTGTTAAACAGGGTTATATATACTAAATGGAATTAGTTTTCGAACAAACTAATTCCATTTGTAAGTTGGAAAGCAAAGCTTTCTAACTTCTCAGGAATCTCTGATTCCCGAGAT
>JACQSP010000131.1 GCA_016205905.1 Candidatus Woesearchaeota archaeon | reverse complement strand
GTATATACAAACGTGATTAATTTGTACGAAAATTAATCACGTTTAGTATATGAGAAGTAGATTTCCACTTCTTCTGTTTAACATTTAAACTCCTTTTGCTTAACATTTAAACCAAAGTTATATTCAATGATTCTAAAGCGATCTTCATCTTCCGGGCAGATCATTGTCAAACAATAGCCGTTTTTATCTCTTCTGCCTGTGCGGCCAATTCTGTGTATGTAAAATTCTGAATTGGTGGGAACATCATAATTTATCACCGCATCAACATTTTCAATGTGTATTCCTCTTGCTGCGACATCACTGGTTATTAAAATATGAATTTTTCCTTCTTTGAACAAATTTAATGTATTAAAACGCTCGTCTTGAGTTATATTGCTGTTTAATTCTCTGGCGCGGTAATTATGCTCTGATAAAAATTTGGTAATGTCTGCAGTTTTATCTTTTCTGTTGCAAAAAATCATTATTCTTTTGAACTTATTTTTTTGCAGAAACAGGAGCAGCACATCTTTCTTTTCTGGGATAGTGCATAAAACTGTTTCTTGGATGATATTCTTCGGGATTAATTCCCCTATTTTTAATAACTCATAATCAGTTAATTCAGTTTCAATAAATTGCTCAACTTTTTCATTTATGGTCGCTGAAGAAAAGATGATTTGGGCATTTACACTTACTCTTTTTTTCACGTAAACACATTCATCAAAAAAGCCGTGGTCAAACATTTGGTCGCTTTCATCATATACCAAATATTTAACATCTCCAACTTTAATTCTTTTAGCATTGATATGCTGTATTAATCTTCCAGGGGTTCCTACGATAATCTGATTTCTTCTGCTGGTTGTGATAGAATCACCTGCTATTTCCCTGCCGCCATGAAGCATACCTACCTTAATTCCCAGAGGCTGGCAAACTTTTGTCATCTCTTTCCCTACTTGAGTGCATAATTCACGCGTAGGAACTAACACTAACATTTGAATACCGAATTTGTTGTTGATCCTATTGATAAAACCAAGAAGATAAGCAAGTGTTTTCCCGCTGCCAGTTCGCGAAGTAAACACAATAGTTTTGCCTTTCATAGCCAGAGGAATTATTTTCTCTTGAACTTCTAATGCTTCTTTAAAGTTTAAGCTAAATAGAACATTAACTATTTCTTTTTTTAATCCTAACTCAGAGAATTTTCTCATATTATGCTGAAAGAGGAGATTTATTATAAATCTTGTTATTGTTTTATGATTTTTATTCTTTAGAATATGCATGTTTAATCAATTCAAGCAGTTAAAATTTCTTTTAACCTTTTATAAATTAAAGTTACTTATCTCTAAGTAGTAACAAACAAAAAGATTTATAAACAATGCATTAATACGTTTTATAACATGAATAAAAAACAAGTCGCTTACCAAATAGGAAGAATAATGTACAATAATCCCGATGTTATACTCTTATCTTTGGCTGCAGGATGGGGATATTATTCAATACAGTGTTTTTTAAATTCGAATATTGGATTAGGGATATGGGAAGGTGTTTTTAGTTTATACGCAGGTTTTCAAGGGTTAAGATATGGTGCAGTAAGAAGGTTATCTTACTCACGATTAAAAAAAATAAGAGCAGATAGAGAATCATATCCTCTTGAACATACAGATAGAGTAATTATTGACGATATTAAGGGATTAGAATTTCTTTTATCTAAAACTCATCAAGGAGAAAAAAAAGAATGGGGCACATTTTTAAAAGCACATGATGATAAAGGAAGAGCTGTAATATATGATTTTCTCGATATTCAGCGAGGTAAAGAACGTGGTTTAATTGGTGAAGGAACAAGGACATCAATTAACTTAAATATTATGAAAGCCAATGAAGAAGGATATAACGGATACCATCATTATCATCCTAGAATTGGACCAAGATGGTTTAATGCAACTGATTTTTCTATTGGACAATATGATAAATGTAAACCAAAAAATTGGATAAACCTATTAACTTTTAACATGCCTGAAGGACCAGAAATTATAGGATTCAATAGTCAATATGTATATATCCCAACAGACAAGTCCAAAAGAGAACTTGTAAAAGCTACTCCAAGAGAAATAATGGAATACTTACGCGCATGAAACTAAAATCTTACTTCCATATCTCAACAAAACTGAAGTTAACCTTTTCTTTAGTTAGAAATAATGTTATCTCTTTCGGCCCTTCGCTTGAGATTATAAAACATTTTGGAGATAATACTTTTCCATCATATTTGGAAATCATGCCATTATCATTATACCCCTTTTCTTTTCTGCCAAAAAGATTTCTTAATACTTTATTTCGTTTTTTTACCGGTGTGATTGAAGGCAGACTAAAAAGAAAATACTTTTTTAATGAAGATGATGCAACAGTTGAATATAAAACAATGCCTTCCATTTCAATAGAGCTTTTTAGTTCCCATTCATCAAGAGCACCGACCTTAAGGCTTATTTTATTTTTAATGCCTTTCAATTTCCATTTCTCTCCTTCTATTTCATAAAACCTATTTAGAGCTCTATAAGCTTTTATTCCAATTGGCTTTTCATTCTTTTTATCAACATCAATAAATATATCAATATCGCTTTCTTCATCAAAATCCCCTCTAGCTACAGAGCCAAATAAAAATATTCTGTTTATTTTGATATTTGACTCGCGAAATAAATAACTAATAAAACTGTATATTTGAGAAATTAACTCATCTCTATCCAATTTCTTCACCTACTTCTTTTAATCTTTCTGCTAAGATTTGTTTTAATTGAATAAAATTTTCCAAGACCAATTTAGTTATTAAAGGAGAATTTTTTCCATAAATTAAATTATCTCTGTTTTCTTCAATATTATAT
>JACQSP010000125.1 GCA_016205905.1 Candidatus Woesearchaeota archaeon | reverse complement strand
CCTTGATGATTGCCCATAGTTAAAATGATATCTATAGCCCCTATTTCTTTTAGGTATTTGACTGCTCTGTCTATCCTGTTGCCTTCCCATTTGGTAGTTTCTAATAATTTTTCTGGATTAACAGAACCTTTATCATTTACATAGTAATCATACATAAAAAGCAAGATTTCTCCGGCATCTCCTTTTATTGTCATTATACACACCCCCTAATTTCAGCATGAATACATTGTTTTGAAGCAGAATTATAAGAGTCCGCAGTACATTTATTATTATCATCACAATTAGGACAATCAGAAGTGCCATACTCTCCACTTTCGCATATTCCATTACCTTTACAATTCAGTTTTAGTGTGTTCATACACTCATAGCCTGTTTCTGAATTACAAAAGTCATTAGTGCAAGAATTGTTATCGTTGCAAGATTTAGGGCATTCAGGAATTAGCCAATTAATTAAAACAAAGAATAAGATTATTGCTAATATAGCTATTCCTTTTTTCCACCAATTAAATTCAAAATGCTTTAAGCGATTGCTTTTTTTCTTGTAATGATTAAATAGCTTATCAAAGAATGGTGTCGCAATTAAACCAATTAAAAAAAGAGGGATGAGATTAATTTTGTTACTAATTAAAAAATATATCCCTAATCCAATGAAGACAATAATACTCACAACCCAAATTGTTGTTTTTGTGTCTTTTTCGGACTTTATTTTTTTCGCTTCACAACTATCGTAATGTTTATTTAATGCGTCTTCTGACCTAAATTTTTTATTGCAGTATTCACAATAATATTCTTGCTCTACCTCTTTTTTTGTCTCTTTCTTTTCTTCCTTTTTTACCTCTGTTTTTTCCTTGATTTCTTCTTTCTTTTCAATTTTTCCAGAAAACAGAAGAACAAGTCCTGTAAGTAATGGTGAAAAAAATAAAGAGGCAGCCATCCAAGCCCAAGCGTTTCGATTCTTACTATTTGCCCATACTCCTATTAAGACAATAAAAAAGAAGTACCAGAACCAAATTCCATTACCTCCAAGTGAATTTACTAAATCAAAAACAGTTTCCACCATTATCTTTTTGCCTCTACTTTAATTGTCCAAGAGCCCATATTTACAGGATTTATATCAAAAAAATAATCTCCTTTTCCTTCATAAACATAGCTTGGTTCTCCTTTTGATTCACATTTAGCCATCATTCTAAAGTCAACTTGAGATGGTTGTCCGTCCACTAATTTTTTAACTTCTAAATTGTACATACTGTATTCAGTAATTCCTGTACAAGTAAGAGTGTACCTCCACTGGGCTGAATTGATAGTAAATGACTCTGTCGCTTTTGGGCTTGCCCCACTTATAGTTTTAACTTCGTACCATCCTTCAGAGTCTGCTTTTAGACAATCATCTTTATTCTTTACTTCTGATAAGTCTGAACAAACATAAACTGTATTTGTAACTGTTTTAGTTTCAACTTTTGTTTCAGTTTTAACTGGGCATGAAGCACAATCTAATTGAGGACAATCTGTTTTACAACTTACAGATGAACAAGAAGTTGCAGAATCTACAAAAGAACCATCCGCACATTGATATTTAACGACAGTTTGAGAACAACCTGCTAAAACAATAATAGATATTAGCAACATTCCTAAAATTAGATATTTCATTTTTTCTCCCCCTTAAAGTATTTTTCATATCCTGCATTTAGCCAGAATTGATTCTGCCTTCCAACTTTTTTATATCGAACAATACCTTCATGAAGTAATTTTAGAAGATGAACCTGTGCTGTATTCCAAGAAACCTTTACATCAGCAGCTATGTCTTCAGTAGTTGATGGCCAGTCTGCTTTTTTCAGATAATCTATGATCTTCTGTCTTGTATTAACCATACACGGAACTCCCCTTTATTGTGATATATCATAAGACTAAGCACAACTTCTATTTAAAGATTTCGATGATAAACGACGACGAACGGAACTCCCCCTGCGACTAAACTAAACGACCAACTTACAAAATGTCCCCCTTGATACTTGTTCTTTATGTATCGCTTTGCTCATTTGATTGAACGCCCTCTTTCTCGACTCTGCGGACGCAGTTTTACCCCACTTTGTAGGGTAAAAGAGTTTAACAGCGATTTAACGGAAAATTCTGTCGCTTCGCTAAATTGCCAAGCTATTTCCAGAATTTTCCCAAATTTTTCCCAGCTCTGTAAAAATTCCCACTCTGAAATATGT
>JACQSP010000128.1 GCA_016205905.1 Candidatus Woesearchaeota archaeon | reverse complement strand
TTATTGTTTTTATTATTATTTTTTAGTTTTATTTATTATTTGACTTAACAATTATCAATAATTATCTATTTTTTATATTATATCTTATGTCATATATAAAATTTATCTTATCCTGTGCATAATATGAATTGGTGTAACCCTTGTTCTTAATCCATAATCAGATGGCATTTTTCTTGCGTTTTCATCACATCCGTCTGGTGTTTCAACAACTTCAAGCATTGAAATCCAGCCGTTACTTAAGCCAGTGGCATTATGATATCTTCTTTCTGCGTAACCTTGTGAATCTTGGACAACTGATTTTCCTTCATTATCACAGCTTTTTTGTGATGTTGTGGAGATACCAGCGCAAAGAACATGCTCTATACAACTCTTTCTTAATGCTTCTGCAAGTTTTTCATTTCCAGTATTTTCTTTGTGTTCTTCAATGTCTAATCCTAAATCTAAAGCTTTTGCCTTCAATGTTAATGAATAGCTCCTATCCCTGTCAACACCTGAAGAGTCTTTTATATGAAAAAATTCCAAATAATCAATCGCCTCAACTCCATCTAGTTTTGGCATATCTGCGCAAACAACAATATATCTTGATGCTCTTTCCATGTCAATGCCGCTTAAATATTCATCAAGGTTTAATACTCTTGTTCTTGTGCCTTGTTCTTTTCTTTTTATTGTTTGTGTCTTTGGCTCTGATTCTGGAACAACAATATAACCGTTATTTACATAAGGTTTTGATGATCCTGGAATAAATAATAATGTATGATTATCGGATTTTACTCGTGGGTCATAAGCGACCATATTAAATAAATTATCCCTATTTCCTTGCGCTCTTGCGTCTTCAACTGCTTTTTCCCATACATTCATTGTTTCTGTATTGCCTGGCAAAGCGTAAACTGGCCTTCTTTTAGGATTATTTGCAAGGAATTTCAATAAAAGACCTAATTGAATTGTTTCTTGCCCTAAACCACCAAAACATATAATTGCGTCATATTGCAAGTCTAGTCTTGATAATAATCTTGGCAGCATAGTTAGTATTTGTGCATTTTGTTCTAAACCAGCTAAAACAAGATATCTTGTTACCTTCTCATCTGCTCTTGTAATTGAACCAGCTTTGTCCCTAGGAACGCCTTTGTCATCTTCTGCATTTGAAACATATAATCCTGTCTTTTCATCCAGCATGAGATCTTCTGATTGAATGCCCATCTCAGCAAGTCTTGGATCTAAAGCAACATCTAAGCCACCCCTTCTTTCAGTCTGTGGCATACCTGAGTGCTCCCTTCTTACATCTTTTGCAGGATCAAATGCCCCTAAATTAGTTATAAGTCTTCCCATTTTTAGCCTCTTTTAAGGTAAAAAGTAAAAGGTAAGAAGTTTGAGGTAAGAGGTCGAACATCGTAGTTGTTCCCTCTTACCTCCTACCTCTTACTTTTAACCATTTAATCTTTTACCATCTTACTGATTATAGACTTTTATCCCTTTATCAATACTCTTGAATGAGCTTATATATAAAGTTTACTATTATTTAGTAGTTAAATATGTGATATTTTGGTATGTGATAATCATCTATTTTTGTACGAAAATCTATCATAGAAAGTGTATAATCTATTTTTACCAAATGGTGGTTATTACTCATAAGTAATTGTTCCCAGAAAAGTTTATAAACTTGGCATTCATCCCAACTGTTAACGTATATACATTTACAGAGTGTTCAAAATGCCAATAATAAGAAGATGCGCATTACCGCAAAATTACGAGGAAAGATTAGCCAGAATATATTGCAGTGTGTTAAATAGCGCTACAAACAGTGTAGTGATGTTATATTTAAATGGAAATGAACAATCATTGCCTGAATTAAGAGAAGCGCTTGAGCAAGTAAACCCTTTTTTCTTGAAAAAAAAGCCATCTGATTTCAAGGCAATTATTTCAGGGTCTTTATGCAGAGCAGGAGTTGACTCAAAAATAGACGGCGAAAGTATTATGTATACACTTAACGAAGAAGGGCGTTATCTTGTCAGGCCATTAGCTGCTCATACATTAATGTGGTTTTATCATAATTCTGACAGTTGTCCAGAAATTGTGTTTGGAAAAGATTGCGGACCATCAAATGCGCCGTATCAGCGAGCAAGATTGATGATGTGTATTAATGACTTATTTAGAGAATTATGTGAGGGATTATCGAGAGAATCATCTGAAAGATTAACTAAAAAATTATCTGAAGAATCATCTGAAGACTCATCTAAAGAATCACTAGGAAAATCATCCATCAAATTGTCTGAACAACCATCTGAAGACCATCCAATTAGTTTAGAGCTTGACCAAATATGCAAGAAAATTGGCATGCAAAAGCCATATGCTCAGCATATTCTCTACAAGATTGCAGACACTGGTTTGATATCTTATGAACATCAAGAAGCCAACAAAGAATTCGTGTTTTACAGATGGAAAGGTGGAGAAATAGTTTATCCACAAATAAAATGGATTGGCGTAAGATGGATTGGCGAAGGTGTTGTAAAAAGTATTGTTGACTATTTGTATGAAAGAAGGGGTGTAGATAAACTAAAATCACATGATTCTAAAAGTTCAGAAAGTTCTGAAGGTTTAGAAAGTTCTGAAAGGTTAGAAAATCCTGAATTCAGCTCAGAATCTTCAGGCAGCTGGGTTTCACCAAGACAAATATGGAAAGATCTAAAATTAGGACAAAGAAACTTTGCATATACTGTTGTTACTGCGCTTTACAATCAGGGTTATTTGGAGCAGCAAAAAGGAGAGATGCGAAAAGTGCAGGTAAAAGCATCACCTCAATTAAACAATTTATGCGGATTATTATCAGATATTAATATTGTAGTGAGAGAAAGCATTGAAAGCTTGAGGGAAGAAGAAAGAAAAGAACAATCTAAACTACTTAAAATGATGCAATCTGAAGCAATAAAACTAACAGATGGAAGCAGAGAGAGCAAAACAATCATTGATGAGATGGTTAGAAGGCATGTTGAAGCGTTAGAAAGATAAATGATGCTTTTAATTTTTTAAACTATTTTTTTGTTCAGTTCCTGGCATGTCCAACCCGTTCACTATGATAAATTAGTAAGTCGTTAGTCGTAGGTCGTTTGTCGTCAGCTGTTTTTTTCGTTTTTTGTTTACGACTAACGACAAACGACTTACGACTAACAGTTATTATTTTTCATGTGACGGTGGACTGCGCCCCACAAACGTGTTGGGAATGAGAAACACAATTGAAAGCGAGAAAACGATATTAAAAAACTAAGAAACAGAACCCACTCTAAACAAATACATAATTATCTTTATCCTACTAAAACAACACAAAAGAAAGATTAATATACTTCTTAATATCTTTTCCTTAAAAAATAGTGAGTAAATCATATTAATGAATTAACACGATGAATTGAAATGGAAATCATAACTATAATATTAATAGTACTTGGCCTTTGCTTATTCGAGGTAATTAACAGTATAGACAACGCGATAATTAACGCGCAAGTCCTCTCGACAATGAGTGAAAGGGCAAAGCGATGGTTCCTTTTATGGGGGCTTCTTTTCGCTGTTTTTCTTGTAAGGGGATTATTGCCTTGGTTAATTGTTTGGCTAAGCACGCCTGGCTTGGGGCCAATGGGCGCCTTGACAGCAACATTTAGCAATGATCCTAAAATAATTGAGGCTATTGAGCTCTCTGCACCAATGTTATTAATGGGTGGCGGAGTTTTCCTATTACTTCTGTTTTTGCACTGGCTGTTTTTAGAGGAGAAACATTACGGATTAATTGGCGAGAAATTCTTCTCAACAAAAGGCATTTGGTTTTTTGCAATTGCATCTGTTGTGTTGGCGGGAATAGTATGGTTTGGCTTAACTCCTAATCCTTTTGTTGCATTCGGCGCTGTTGTGGGCTCAACTGCATTTTTTATAACACACGGATTTAAACAGAACGCAGAGCAAAGCGAGAAAAACCTTATGAAAACAGACCTTTCTGATATCAGCAAAATCTTTTATTTAGAGATAATTGATGCAACATTTTCTATTGATGGTGTTCTTGGAGCGTTTGCTTTCACTCTTTCGGTTCCATTAATTATTTTAGGCAATGGCTTGGGTGCATTTGTTTTGAGAGAGCTTACTATAAAAAATGTTGATAAAATAAAAAAGTATATTTATCTAAAGAATGGAGCAATGTATTCCATCTTATTTTTAGGGCTAGTTATGATTACAGAAGGATTTGGGCATCATCTTCCTGTTTGGTTATCGCCTGTTATTACGTTTGGTGTTGTGGGATTTTTCTTTTACAAGTCAAAGAAGCATTTGGATGGGGTTAGTCAGGTTGTGAAGACAAATTAAGTTAATGATATGGTCAACCAACTTAATAATAGGTGTTTTTTATATCTTTTATTCATAAAATAAACTAATACTTTAGTAGGGACTATTGAGAAACTTAGGTTTTTTGATGACTTCTCGAAAACATTAGGTTACACATTGTGTTTAGGTATATTTTATACCTTATTTTAGGTATATATTATACCATAAAATTTATAAATAAACGGTATATTTTATACCTTATAATTAGATAATTAAACCTTATGGTTTATATTTATATGTAATATTAGGTGTGAACATAAAATAAAAACCAAGGAGATGATACTTTATGACCAGTATTGACGAGCATAAACGAAAGATTAGAGAACATCTTAAAGAGATAAAAGATGCAATAGATGAAGGAATAGAACTCAAGCCAATAACAATAGGTTTTCATACAAGTGCCTGTGCTATGGAAATATTAGAGTTCTACCTTCACAAATTAAACTTAATATCTACTGGCAAGACAATTAAACACAATTGGTTTGAAAAGCCAAAGCCAGAGCAGAAAATACTGCCTCTTATTGAAAGAAAATTATCAGTTAATTTTCCCGATAAAGAGA
>JACQSP010000127.1 GCA_016205905.1 Candidatus Woesearchaeota archaeon | reverse complement strand
TTGATTTTTGTTCGAACCTCAAGGACTTTTAGTATATATGCTTGTAAGGTGAGAAGATGGTTTTAATGTTGTACAATACCTTAACCAGAAAAAAAGAAGATTTCATTCCATTAAAACTTAATGAAGTAAAGATGTATTCCTGCGGGCCAACTGTTTACAATTATCCGCACATTGGCAATTACCGCGCATTTATGTGCTCGGATATTCTTAAAAGGTATCTTTCGTATAAAGGATATAATGTGACTCAGGTAATGAACATAACAGATGTTGACGACAAAACAATAAGGGATTCAAAAAAAGAAAAAAAGAGCCTTAAAGAATTCACTGAGTTTTATACCTTTGCTTTTTTAGAAGACATGAAGGCTCTTAACCTACTCGCACCTGACATAATGCCAAAAGCAACTGAATATATTGATGAGATGGTCAAGCTTGTCCAGAAACTTCTTGAGAAAGGGTATGCTTACAAGGCAAATGATGGAATTTATTTTAAACTAAGCTCTTTTAAGGAATACGGAAAATTATCACATATTGATTTATCACAAACAAAAAAAGGTTCAAGAGTAAGCAAGGATGAATATGACAAAACCAATCCTAATGATTTTGCTTTATGGAAATTTTGGGAAAAGGAAGACGGAGATGTGTTTTGGGAAACAAAGATTGGCAAAGGAAGGCCAGGCTGGCATATTGAATGCTCTGCCATGTCAATGAAACTTCTTGGAAAAAGTTTTGATATTCATACTGGCGGCGTAGACCTAATATTTCCCCATCATGAGAATGAGATTGCCCAAAGTGAGGCAGCAACTGGCAAAAAATTTGTAAATTATTGGATGCATAATGAATATATTCTTGTCGAAGGAAAAAAGATGAGCAAGAGTTTAGGCAATTTTTATACATTAAGAGACCTGCTTGCCAAAGGATATGATGCAAAGTCTATAAGATATCTCCTATTAAGTACACATTACAGGCAGCAATTGAATTTCACACTTGAAGGATTAGAAGCATCCAAACATGCAATAGAAAGAATAAAAGAGCTTGTTGATAAACTAAAGAGAAAAGCAGGTGAAGAAGACACAGCTGCAAAGAAAAAGAATCATGATAAAACTATAACCAGATTAGTAGAAAACACCAAAATTGGATTTGAAGAAGCAATGGACGATGATTTAAACATATCTCAGGCATTGGCAATGTTTTTTGAATTCATAACAGAAATTAATAAAATAATGGACAGCCTGTCACCAAAAGATGCTGAGATTATTTTAGGATTCTTGACTCATATTGACAAAGTTTTGGGTGTAATGACGTTTGAGGTCGAGGAAATCCCTGAAGAGATTGTTAAGCTAGCAAAGAAAAGGCAGGAAGCAAGAAATAACAAGAATTATGCAGAATCTGACAAACTTAGAGATTTAATGAAGAAAAAAGGATATTATGTTGACGATGCTGCTTCTGGATATGTGATTAAGAAGATAGCTTGAGAAGATAATAGTTTAATTCAATGAAAATAGATCATAAATTCTATGGCTCAGCTATGATTTGGAGTTTACTTAATAACCCCCTTATTTTTAATCATTCTTGGCATGTCCAACAAGTTCACGAATAAAAGTAAAAGGTAAGAAGTATAAGGTAAGAGGTACGATGATAACATCGTAGTTATTCCCTCTTACCTTATACCTTTAACTTCTTACCTTTTTATTCATGAAACGGTGGACTGCGTCCCACAAACGAGTTGTGAGTGGAAAACAGAATTGAGAGCAGTAAACTGGATTGATAGCAAGAAAAAGATATCAAGAAGAGCAAGAACAGGATTTAGACTATTTAAGGCTTATACGGTTCTCCTCTATAGAATTCAGCTGCATCTTCTGGAGAAGTTGTATTAATGATTGTTTCTGTGCCAAATTCAAAACCTGCCCATGTGGATATTCTTGGCAAAAGTTCAATATGAAAATGGAAATTGCGCTCGTTTCCTGTACCGCTGTGTAAATAGAAATTATACGATGCATTTATTTCTTTCAGTTTTACTAGAACTTTTTTTAATATTTCACATAAATCGTACTTCTCGCTGTTGTTTAATTCCTCTGCCTTCAAAATATGCCTTTTTGGAAAGAACCAAACCTCGTAAGGCATTCTTGACGCATAAGGTGTGAAGCAGACAAAAGTTTTGTTCTCGAACATTTTTCTGAAAGAGGTTTTTTCTATTGCAATAATTCTGCAATAAGGGCATGAATCAGAAGAGCATTGATTATTATCAGCACATTTTCTAACAGCTTCTTCTTTCTTATTAACATAAGTTCTAACAGCGTCTTCTTTTTGTTTTATTATCGTAGGAACTAAATTATAGGCAATTACCTGCGAATGGCTGTGCACAATGCTAGTTCCTGCGTTTGGTCCATGATTCTTGAATACAAGAACATATTTCACGTCTGGTTTTTTTTCTAATTCTTTTATTCTGAAAATATATGTGTTAAACACATCAACTAATTCTTCAACAGGTAAATCAGCTAATTGTTTGTTGTGAGAAGGGGTTTCAACAATGATTTCATGCTCTCCAACACCGTCTGCAAACGTGAAGAAATCATTATCTGTTTTTATGTTTGCATTCCCGCTGCCAACAACCGCAAACTTGTTAGGGAAAACCCTTATCTGCCAGTTATTTTTTTTAGTCAGTCTGTATATTTCTTCAGGAGTTTCTTTTTCATGCCCTCGACAGAAAAAACATTCATTTGATATGCTCTTTTCTTCCGATGGTTCTTTATTATAATCTATTTTATCATGACTTTCATTATTATTATTTCTTTTAATATCATTTTTATTTTGATTATTATTATCATGACTATCTT
>JACQSP010000126.1 GCA_016205905.1 Candidatus Woesearchaeota archaeon | reverse complement strand
TCCTAATATAGTGGAGGAACTAAATAATTGTATCCATTTAGTTTATAATGTCGAACATAAAGACTTATCATTATAGTTATGTTCGGCAAATATAGTAACTGACATTATTGATATAAAAGTTTACGTCAGTTACTATAGTTCCTCGTATATAGGCACGGAATTTTATGCTCAATTATTAATGTCCGTGCCTATAGAATTGATTAGTCAAAGATAATGGAAGATTAGTTAGAAGATTAGTCAAGTATAATAGAAATAAAGAGATGGTGAATCAATAAAAGATGGTGGAAGAAACTCCCTTTGGGAATGTAATCATATTCCTTGAAAAATTAGGAGTATATGATATAGTCTTGCCTTTCTTGCTAGTTTTTACAATAGTTTTTGCTGTTTTTGAAAGAACAAAGGTTTTTGGAACAGAAGAAGTAGACGGTGTAAAATATTCCAGAAAGAATCTAAATGCAATGGTTGCTTTTGTCATTGCGTTTCTTGTTGTTGCAAGCTCACAGCTTGTTGGAATTATAAACAAAAGCCTTTCACGTTTAGTTTTGTTAATCCTTGTCAGTATCAGCTTCCTTGTATTAATAGGCACATTCTTTTCAGAGAAGGAAGAAGTTATCCTTGAAGGCGGCTGGAGAACATTTTTTATGGTTATAATGTTCATTGGCGTTGTTCTGATTTTTATGAGCTCAATCGACACAAAGAGCGGCGCCTCATGGTTAAGTTATCTTATTGATTATCTCAAAGAAAATTTTGGAAGTACAGGTGTAAGCTCTGTTGTGCTTATTATAGTTATCATTGTGTTTATGTTGTATATCATACAAGAACCTGGAAGTGGAAAGAAAGAAGGTAAAAAAGAAAAAGATGAGCATGGTAGTGCTGCTCACCATTAAGTTATAAGTTATTGTTATAATTTATTAAGTCATAATATTAAGTCATAAGTTAAACAAGCGATTAATTTGGAAGAAAATTAATATTGTTAGTATATAATCAACTATAAAACAAAAATCAATAAGACAATTATTAAATGATAAAGAGAAGAATCGGTGGAGGATGAGAATATGCCTTATAATACAGCGTCAAATTTTCTAATTTGGCTGGAAAGTGTTGGTTTAACAGATGCAATTTTGCCATTTTTGTTGATATTTACTGTTATTTTTGCAGTATTCCAAAAAACAAATATTTTCGGAACAAATAAAAAAAACATGAATGTAATGGTAGCATTAATCATATCTTTGCTTACTGTTGTTCCGCACGTGATGCGCAGATATCCGCCAGAGGCAGATCCTGTTGCAATTATGAATAAGGCACTGCCGAATGTTTCTGTTCTTGTTGTTGCAGTTATAATGGCTTTATTATTAATAGGTATATTTGGAGGCCAAGCAAGTTGGATTGGCGGAACATTTTCAGGAATAATCGCATTGTTGGCATTTATTGCAATAATCTACTTTTTCGGTTCAGCAGCAGGCTGGTGGAAAAATGTAACATCTGCATGGTGGAGCAATGATGTAACTGTAGCAGTAATTGTTATACTTATCTTTGCGATAGTTATTTATTTCATCACAAAAGAAGACACAAGTGCACAACAGACAGGCGCATTTAGAAATGTGATAGATGAAATAGGCAACTTTTTCAGAGGCGGCGGTGGAGGACACCATTAATTATTTATTGTAACAAAAAAAAGGGTATTAACATAGTTAATAAGTATAGTCAATAAATATAATAATTTGTTAAAGTCAAAAAAAAGAGGACAATAAAAATGGCAACACCAGCACTTGATGTAAGCTTATTAAGTTATTTTTCGCCAGTAATGGTTTTTATATTTATCTGGGTCTTTGTATATGCATCATTCCATTATACAAAGATATTTGGAGATAATAAGATTCTTGCAGGAATAATTGGTTTTGTTGTCGGTGTTATTTTCCTGACAATTTCTTCTCTTACACAATTGGTTTTGGTGATGGCGCCTTGGTTCACTGCATTATTTGTTTTTCTAATATTTACTATTGTTGTGTTTAAATTATTTGGAGCAACAGATGATAATGTTAGATCAGTAATAAAAAATAATTCCACATTGCAATGGACGCTTATAATCATTTGCTTAATTATTGCAATTGCTGCATTATCTGCTGTTTTTGGCCAGAAAACACTTGAATTTACAGAAGGCACAACACAAACACAGGATGGCACAGTTACAGTAGGAAGTTCAGGCGAGGAAATCACAATAGGAGCTCCTGGCGCACAATCCCAAGGCAGTTCAACAGCAACAGGAAATTTCGGCAAAAATCTTTCTGCAACATTATATCATCCTAAAATATTAGGTTTAATTTTCATACTGATAATAGCATCATTGACAGTTGCAATGCTAAGCCAAAAGATGACGCCATCTTGATCACAGTAAGAATAAATAACTCATTAATTATTTGGAAAAATTAGAATGATATAACTTAAATATTTAATATGTATTTATGATCGGCATTAATAATAACAGATAAATTTAAAAAAATATTTAAATAGGTACGAACTTTTCAATAAAAAATGATTCCAACAAAATGTTTTTTAACAAAAGGCGTCGGTGTGAATAAAGATAGGCTGGCATCTTTTGAAGCAGCGCTAAGAAGCGCTGGGATAGAAAAATGCAATTTAGTTTATGTTTCAAGCATCTTACCGCCAAATTGTAAAATATTATCTAAAGAAGAAGGCATTAAACTTCTAAATGCAGGCCAGATTACATACTGTGTAATGGCAAGAAGCGAAACAAACGAGCCGAATAGATTAGTTTCAGCTGCAATAGGCATGGCCATTCCTAAGGATCTTGCAAACCAGTATGGCTATCTTTCTGAACATCATGGTTTTGGCGAGATTGCAAAAAAATCAGGAGAATACGCAGAAGATTTAGCAGCAACAATGTTGGCTACAACTCTTGGCGTAGAATTTGATTCTAATCAGGCATGGGAAGAGAGAGAAGAAATCTATAAAGCAAGCGGCTACATATTCAAAACATCTCATATCTGCCAGTCAGCAGAAGGAAATAAAGATGGTTTATGGACAACAACTATTGCTGCCGTTGTGTTTGTTGAAGACAGCTGTGATACAGCCGCACATAAACAAGAGAGCAACGCAGCTGGTGCATCTAAACAGGAAAATCATAAGTAAAAAGAGATATAAACATTCTAATTTGGATAGCTGATAACTATTGATTTTATTGCAAAATTTCTGCTCTCTACGAAGTTTAGGGACGCAGTCCACCGTCACATGAAACTGTTTGAAAGCTTGAAAGTCTGAAAGCTCAAATGTACGCTATATAGGCG
>JACQSP010000124.1 GCA_016205905.1 Candidatus Woesearchaeota archaeon | reverse complement strand
CATATAACCTTAAATAGAAAAGCTTGTTTAAAAATGTTATTGAAAAAAATATTATGAAACAGTTGCTTTATCAAAAACCTCAATCAAACAATCCCCAAAACATCTTTTTTACTTTCTTTTTCCTTAAGACAGTTTTTAATTCCTTCTCAATCACCGCAGAATTTTCAAACTTCTTCTCATCATTCCTGAAAATGGTTGTGTGATGGTAGCTTTTGCCGTTTTTATGATAGAACTTATGCTTTTTATGCAGTAATTCATGATAAACAATATAATCTAATATGTGCAATGGCACTTCTTTAAGCACAGTGCTGATAGTTACAGTATCACTGCCGTATTCATAACTTCCTAATTTTGTCAGGCTTCTCTGCCCCCACAATAAATTTGGCATATCCATCAAACCATTAAAATGGATTGCATTAACACGCGAAAAGGATTCAATAAGCGCAGGTTCGCTTTCCTTTCTTGGTGCAACCAATGCAATATTTTTAAGAAACATATTGTACATTTCTACTTTGTTGTTTTTCTCGTAATTTTTATATTCCAGTGTTTTGAATACTTTAATCAGCAGGCTTTGAATTAAGCCAATTCTTATATCCTCGTCTACACCTCTCCAAGTTTTGCTCAGCTTAAAATTCAATTTCCATGAAGTATAATTCACATTTGCATTATAATCTGAGAATTTGCCAGAGTAGGTTAAATTAAGCTCGTGTTTTAATTCCTTTTCCGGCCAGAGCTCCTTGAATGATTTGTGTATGATAGTTGTGTAGTCCATAGAAAAATAAGAATTGGCGGTGGTTTATTTAGGTTTTGGTTTGACATCATTTTAATTTTGTAACTATTGATAAAAGACGAAAGTTTTATATAGCAGTGCTATTTATAAGATTCTATGGGCTTAAAACAATTACTGTCAGTAGGCTTTCTTGGAGCATTAGTTATGGGAATAGCTGGATGTAAACAAGAAAGTCCTGAAACTGAATCTACTATCAAAGAAAAAGAAAGTGCTAATATTGAATCTATAGTTGAACAGGCTGCTCCATTTGAAAGATTGATTAATGGGCATCAGTATAAATTTGTGGGCAATAAAGTTATTGAAATGTCTTCAGACGAGGATAATCAAGCGAGATATGGCATTATTTCTGATGCGCATGGAGAAATTGAGAAAACAATATCATTCGCCCAGAAATTCAAAGAAATGGAAGTAGATGGAATTCTTTGTTTAGGAGATATGGCAAGTAATGAGTCATTGCGTTATGGAAGAAAAGATTTAAAAGATGATAAAGAGGAGATAAGGAATGTTTTAGAAGCATTAGCTCAGACAGGCTTGCCTATTTTTACCATCGTCGGAAACCATGAGAGCAAACCAGATTATGAAGCTGCTATCGCTGAAGTATCGGTAAAATATCCAAATGTTATTGACATGACTAAATTCAGAATATATGATGGAGATGATGTTGATTTTGTAAGTTTGCCTGGTTATCAAACTTTTAAGATTCCTGGAAAGCAGTTTATTCCAGATAATGGCTATTGGGCAAAACCAGAATTTATTCAGTCAACAGGGAAGCTGCGAAAGGGTTTAGATGATATGGTTATACTGGTTACACATGGTTGTGGAAAAACTGGAAGTCCTGGCCCAGCAACCATCTATGATGGAAGAGACGTAGGCAACAAAACTACTACTGAAATGATGAGAGAAAACAACATTCCATTTGCAGTGTGTGGTCACATTCATGAAGCTGGCGGCTTAGCTGCTACATATGACGGAAAAATAGTTAAGCCTAATGAATTTGTAAAACAATTTAGTGCTAATTTTGGCGGCCTTGAATCTTGGAAGAATCTTGATGGAAATACATACAATGGAATGGCAGGAGTTCTAACAGTAAAGAACGATGAAGCAAAATTTGAGATGTTATACTTACAATGAGTTTATCTTTATTTACACATTATATACTAAAAGTGCAAAATAACCGAGAACATTATTTTGCACTTTTGTATACATAGGGAATCAGAGATTCCTGAGAAGTTAGAAAGCTTTGCTTTCCAACTTACAAAAGTGATTAATTTGTACCAAAATTAATCACTTTTAGTATAGTTAAGAAGTAAAAAATAAAGGATATTATCTTTTGAAACTAAAGTTAATCTTTTGAAACTAAATTTATCACACACTATATCTAAGAATAGCAGCTACTTTTCCCATCTTCTCAAGCTGTGTTCCTTCTCTTGTCTCAGTAGAAATGATTTTAACTGTTGTGCTGTATTTCTTTGCTTCATCCTCAAACTTTTCAATATCTTCATCACTTAATGCTTCTGACAATAAAAGAGTATCTACAATGCCCATGGAAAGATGCTCAAATACTTCTTTTTCGCCATAACTAACCTTGCCTGATTCTTTTGCAAGTGTTTCAAAGAACTTGTTCATTATCTTTTTCTCGTCTGCAATCTCTTCATTGGCAAGCACGTCTTCTGATTTATCAACTAATTCTTGGAATCCAAACTCGTCGGTATAGCCAATATCTTTGACTGCAATAATCTTTTTTTTGACTTGATCAGTTATATAATCCCCGTCAACAAGCTCATATTTTGTTTGTCCTGGCCCGCCGACAATGATTCCTTTGATGTCAGGATTATTCAGGAACAGCTCTTTCATATAATCTCCAACTTTTTTATAATGCTGAATAGCAGCGCCCTCTCTCTGTCTCTCGAAACGAAGAGCAGAATTATGGACTAACACACCATTCGCTATAAAATTTTGATTTTTGACAGATATATCGACCATATCCGCTTGTTTATTGGTTTTTTCAATACACATTATTTTTACAGGCAGAAGCGGATAATTCATAATTGCTCTTAATTTTCCATACAATTTTTTATCTTTTATGTTTGATAGTACTGAGCTCTCAAATATTTGTTTGCTCATCATTCGTTCGTTTCTGAAAAAATTAGTTACCTTTGGGAATAACTGCATATTATAACCAGAGGTTTCTATAATTTTCCTTATATCTCTTCCAGAGATGATTAGCTGCCTTGCATAGCTTCTGTCTGTTTTATTCTTGATAACTTCTTCTAATTTTTTAAATTTTTCCAGAGAAGTGAATCCAATATTTGATTTAAAAAATTCAAGAGACCTTTTTTCAGTTATGATAACTGTAAATCGTGGGTTTTTAGAGTATTTATTAGCCCTATTATCATATTCAAGCAATGAGCTTAGAATTGAAAATCTTAATAATAACAATTGTATTTGCTGTGCTAACCTTTTGTTGTTTATGCCAAATCCAATGCCACCTCTCTTTTTAATGTATCCCTCAGCATCAAATATTCCTTTAAGAAAAGAGGCAATAATATTATTATTTGACTTAAGAACAGCGTTTGGCACTTCAGTATCAAGTGTTTTTTTAATTTCTGGGAATTCTTCCATTATTAATCTAACTAATGGCCTGCTTGTAAACCTTATCTGATAGTAGTTCTTATCTTTTCTAAATCTAAAACTTGAACTGGTTCCAAAGAATTTGTTGAATTTAGCTTGGTAAGCTAATGCAACTTCTCTTCTTTGTTCAAAGAAAGTAATTCTGTCTGTTTCTACAGAACCATCACCAACAAAATAACCTAAAAACTGTGCAAGTTCTTTGTTTAATTCAAGAGGTAATATTATGTCCTTATACATATACTGTTTAGTACAATCATCTAAGAATTTTTTAAAGTTAAGTCTTAATGCATCACATAATCTCTTCAAAGATTCTCTGTCAGCATGAATTTTTCCGATTTCATAAGAAGAAATTGTTGTTTGTGTTACACTTATTTTTTTTGCTAATTCTCTTTGTAATAATTTTATCTTCATTCTTTTTTGTTTTAATCTTTTTTGGCCTTCTTTGTTTATTATGAATGAATTGTAATATTTTTTTGCATCAATTTTATGGGTTGTGCCTTTTATATCGATTTTTTCAGGCATAATTAATGTTTCGCCTTCATTTAATTCTTCTGCAGTTTTTTCAATTATGCCTTTTTCAGTTGCTACAAAGAAAGTATGTTCCTTAGATGAGCAGATTTCCAGACGAGGATTTTTTGTGATAATCTTATAAATAGTATCCTTTTTAACATCCCATTTACCAGTTATAGGCGAATCTTGAAGTGTAAGATTACTATTAATCATAACTGATTTAACAATATGTGGGTTATGAGTATCTTCTATTTTAGGCAAACATCCATCAGCCAGTTGAACTATTGAATCTTTTACAAGGCATTGCCCTCCCGCTTTAAATTTTCCAGGAACTTCGGAATGTGTCTTTGCCAAAGGAATGATTGTTTTGCCTCTTAACATCGCTATATGAGCATCTCTTTTGTCCATTACAACTAGGCCATATCCTTCTTTTTCAGAGCACATTTCTGTTAAAGGATCAAGAACAAACTGTTTGTCGCATCTATACAATCTTAATTTTAATGGAATAGGCGGCTCAATGCTCCATACTCTTACATCGCTTTGGCCTTCTCTTTCTGCAACATTTCCAGAGAATACTGCCAATCCGTGTTCTGGTGTTCTGCCAATAACCCTCAGATGCTGTATCATTCTTTCGAGCGCATCTGTTACGTTTTTTCTGGTGGATGATGACTTAATATTGGATGCTGTGCCCTGCTCTTCGGCAAGATGATTAATAATCTTCACCATATCATATTCTGCAGGGACATAAACAGTAACTAATTCAGTATGCCGGCCTCTAAATGGCTCTAATTCCTTGACAAATTTTTTCAGTTTATGCCGTTGTATAGCTGTGACTTGCATGGTATTCTTATAGAAATAAGAGGGTTTTATAAAGATTATGGCAAAAATGGAATTATATTAAGAAGTTCTGATTAACTCAAAATTTTAACAACAACCAAAAATTTATATATCATTACTTTATTCTTTTTTTACAAATCATATACTCAAAGCAATTAATTTATTAGGAAGTTAATCGCTGTATGTATACTAAAATTCCTTGATTTTCGAACAAAAATCAAGGAATTTTGTAT
>JACQSP010000121.1 GCA_016205905.1 Candidatus Woesearchaeota archaeon | reverse complement strand
GTCTCATGAAAAATTATAAGTTATTCGTTCTTCATTATTCGTTTTTAGTTTTTCGTTACGAATGACTAAAAGCGAAGAACGAATAACAATTTTATCATAGTGAACTGTGGCTGCGCCTTGGAACTAAACAAATACAAAATATTTATATAACACAACTTAGTACTTATTCTGTATGAACACTAATTCATCTGTTAAACAAAACATTAAACAGGAAACAAGTAACGAACATAAAAATAAAGCTAAAATGCCCCATAAACATAACGAAGATTCTGAAGAACATAATCATTGGGCTGATCAGATAGCACTTGATATAAAAGAGCGCGTAGAAAAAGACAAGAAATTAAAGGCAGTAGTAGACAAAGTTGGTTATTATCTGATTTATGACGAGAAAACACCTTCTGGTTCAATCCACGTTGGCTCTGGCAGAGGCTGGATTATTCATGATGCAATTGCCAAAGCAATGCGCAGCCTCGGTTTAAATGCCAAATTTGTTCTCAGCAGCGACGATATTGACCCTTATGACAAGCCAAATAAAGAATTAGACAGCTCATGGGACAAGTATTTAGGTATGCCTTTCAGAAACATTCCTTCTCCAGTTAAAGGATATGATAATTTTGGAGATTATTATTTTATGCAGTGTGTAGAAAAGTTTGAAGAATTGGGTATAAAAGCAGAGATAACAAGCACTGGTGGAGATTATGAAAATGGAACATTCAATAAAGCAATAAAGCTTGTACTCGACAATTATCCTAAAGTTCAGGATGTTTACAGGCAATTGTATGGTGATGATGTTGCCGCTGCCAAAAAAATACCGTTCAATGTTATCTGCGAAAAATGCGGCAGGATTGCTACAACCATGGCAACAGAATGGGATCCTGAAACAGAACTATTAACTTATGAATGCAGAGATGATGTTGTTAAATGGGCAAAAGGCTGCGGGCATCACGGCAAAATTTCACCTTACAACGGCAATGGTAAGTTTCCGTGGAAAGTTGAATGGCCAGCTAAATGGTTCAGTAAAGGTGTAATTTGTGAGTATGCCGGCAAAGATCATTTTACTAAAGGCGGTTCAAGAACATTCGGTGTTGAACTAGCAAATAAATTGTTTGATTACACTCCGCCTTATCCTTCAACAAGGCAGTTTACAGGTAATGGCTATGAATTCTTTAATATTGGCGGCAAGAAAATGTCAACTTCCAAAGGTCAGGGCATAGCGTTTGTAGACATAACCAATATCCTGCCAGCGCACATGGTCAGATACTTATTAATCAAGTCAAGGCCAAACTCTGTCATAGACTTTGACCCGTCACAAGACAATAATATAATATTTCTATACGACAGATTTGACAAGACAGAAAGAATTTATTTTGGCGCTGAAGAAGCAGATGAAAAAGAAAAGAAGATGCAAACCAGGATTTATGAGCTTAGCCATGTTGGCGAGCTTCCTAAACAGATGCCAGTTCAGATTTCTTTGAAGTTTGCTGCCATAGTTAACCAGACAGTAATGGACAATGATGAAAAAGCATTAGACACATTAAGAATGTTAGGTCATTTGCCAAAAGAGCTGTCAGGCGCAGAATTACATTCTGTTCTTCAGAGATTGCATGACGCAAGGCAATGGATAAATAATTTTGCAAGCGATGAATATAAATTTAAACTTAACGAAACAATTCTTCCTGAAGAGCTTAAACTGGATCATAAAGTAAAAAAAGCGCTGGATATTGTCGTCAAAAAACTGCACCAAAAATCATGGACAGATAAAGAACTCCATGATGAATTCTATAATATTTGTAAAAGTCTGGAAATTGAGCCAAAAGAATTCTTTAAAGGCGCGTATAAACTATTAATTGGCAAAGAGAGAGGCCCATTGCTGGCTAAGTTTATTCTGACTGTTGGATTAGATAGGTTTAAAGCATTGGTTGAGCAGTTGTGATTCTATTTTTTTATCTTTATCTAGTTCCCAACGCGAATTAGGGCGAAGCCACCGTCTCATGAAGAATAATAACTGTTTGTCGTAAGTCGTTTGTCGTTAGTCGTAAACGGAAAAACAAAAAAACGAAAAAAACATCTGACGACTTACGACCTACGACTAATGACTTACTAATTTATCTTTGTGAGACATGTGGCTGCGCCAAGGAACTTGTAAGAAATAAATCTTCTAAACACGGTAAAAAAAACATTTATATATAACTTCATTCACAAATAGATAAATTAGATAATTTTAAACAATTTAAACTAAAAACGGTGATAAGATGGCAAATGACGTAAAAAAATATTCTTTGTATTTAATTGCAATTGTTGCAATCGTAGCAGTTGTTGGTATTGTTGTGATGGTGAATGGTGGTTGGTTCTCAGCAACAAAATCAGTTGTCTCTGACGAGGGTATTGTTGGTGAAGCTTTTAAAAAAATCACCCCAATTATTTACTCACCTTGCAGCAAGATTAAATGTGGTATCAATGAATGGCCTGACGAAAAACCAAGAAAATGCATAATTTTTTCGGATGGGTTAGCTGGTTGTAGTGCGGATTGTAATAAAGGAGATGTGGCTTATGCTTGTTCATTTGATGGTTATATAAAAACAAAGTGTACTACTTCAACTTCTGGTTTTAAAATATGGATGAATACTACTCTTGTGTCTGAATGTCCGAAAGGCGCAACTTGTTATAAACCAAAATCAGGTAAGTGCGAAATCTAGTAATTGCACTTAATTTTTCTTTTTTTACTTTTTTTCTTTTCACTCTACTTCGTCTTCCTCAACTTTCTTCTGTAATGGCAATGTAAATATAAAACTGCTTCCTTTTCCTTCTTCGCTTTCAACAAAAATCTTTCCTTTATGCGCATCAATGATATGTTTAGAGATAGGCAGCCCTAAACCTGTGCCCCCATGCTCTCTGGTCATTGAACTGTCAACTTGAAAGAACTTATCGAATATTTTAGGTATTATCTCTTTTTTTATCCCTATGCCTGTATCCTTTATTGTTACTTTTATTTCATTATCCGCATTATCAATGCAAACATAAATGCTGCCTTTCTTTGGTGTAAATTTAATTGCATTGCCTATAAGGTTGAAAAATACTTGTTTTATCAGGTCTTGGCTGGCAGCGATATTAAATATCTTTCCAGTTGGGGTAAAATGTATTTTAATATCTTTGTCGTCAGCCAATGTAGTTAATGTTTCAATAACTTTCTGGGCAACCTCTTCAAGATTTATCTTTTCCTTTTTGAATTTAACCTTTCCTTTCTCCAGCTTTGCAAGATCTAATATCTCATTAATCAGTCTTGTCAATCTGTCTGTTTCCTCAAGAATAATCTTTAAACATTGAACTTGTTTTTCAGGAACTTCACCTAATCTTCCTTCCAGCAGCAATTTGCTGTATCCTTTTATGCTTGTCAACGGCGTCCTTAATTCATGGCTTACATTGCTGACAAAATCAGATTTGAGCTGTGCCATTCTTTCAAGCTCTTTATTTTTCTCGACGAGCTCTTTAGTTGCCATATAAACTTCGTTTTTCAGGGTTTCATTAAACAGGCTGATCTCATGATATAGCTTTGCATTTTCAATTGCAATGGCTATTTGGTTTGTCAATATTTCCAATGGCTTCACAAACCTTCTGAAATTATCATAATTACTGCTTTCAAAATTAAGGACACCTATAACTTTTCCAGCTTTAATCAAAGGTATTGCCGCCTCAGAAACTGTTTTCTTGTTTATCTCTACATATCGCTTGTCATCTTTTACGTTTGCAATAATCAAAGGCTTTCCGTTTCTTGCAACCCAGCCGGATATCCCTTCATCTTTCTTAATCCTGATAATGCTTGCCTTTTCCTTTGCATACCCTTTTGTTAATTTAATCTCGAGAAAATCATTTTTTAAGAGCAATAAAATGCCGGAATCTGCCTTGGTTAGTTCTATTGTCTTTTCAAGTGTTATTTTAAATAAATTGTCTAAATTAAGCTGCGCATTTATGATTTGGCTTGTTTCTAATATATTTGAAAGGACATCCCTTTCTTTATTGATATTGTCATATAATTCGCAGTTTCTTATGCTTAATGCAGCCTGGTTTGCAAGGCCTTTAAGCAGGTCTATTTCATCCTTTGAATATTTTTTTGTCTTCTTTGTATAAATATTAATTGTTCCTATTGCTTCATCTTGTGTAATCAATGGTATACTCAACATACTTCTTAACTGCTCTTTTTTTGCAAATGGTTTGTTTGCATATAATGGCTCTTTCATTACATTCTCAATAAAGATGGTCTGGTTTGTTTTTATTGCTAACCCACAAACACTTTGGTTAATTGAGACTCTTTCTTTTTTAAAATATTCATGCGAATGGCTGTAGATTGATTTAGGAATAAAATACTCTTTGGTTGCATCAAGAAAATTAATAGTGCACATATCACACCCAATGATCTTAACAATTTTGATAATTATCAAATTCAGAATCTTCTCTAAATCAAATATCTTGCTTAAAGACATTGATACATCATACATTGCAGTAAGCTTTTTTAGTTTTTTTCTGTCTTCCTGATGAAGTATTGCATTTTCAATTGCAATTGCAATTTGATTTGCAATAGGTGTGAGTGCATTTAGCTCATCGAGATGCAAAGGTTTTCTGCTTTGTTTGTTGTCGAGGCTTACCATTCCAAGAACCTTATCCCCGCTTAATAATGGAATGCTTGCTGTCTCTAAAACATCTTCCTTTTTCAACAGCTTATAAAATGTTGTTGTTTGTTTGTTTTTTGTTATAATTGGCCCCTTTTTAGTAAAACAATGATAAACTTTTTCGTGTTTTTCTTCTATTCTTAGCTTTATATCAGCCATATCTGAATCATTTATATCAGACGCTTTTTTTCCAATAAGAATCTTTTCATCCTCATCATAAGTGTATATCCTCACTCTGTCATAACCCTCATTTTTAAATGCCTTAATGGTGATTTGGAATATTTCTTCCAATTCATCAGTGTTTTGTAAGGCTTTGCTTATGCTATACAAATTCTTGAAGATTGTATTCTGTTCCTCTAGTTTACTTTCTGTTTCATATAATGCAGTAACATCATACACAGAAACCAGCATCTCCATTGTTTTTGCTAAGAAAATAATGCTCAGCTCAATAAACTTCTTCTCGCCATTTCTTGTCTCAAAATATATTTTTTTTAATCGTACTGCCTTTTGCCTACTCTCTTTTTTATCCTTGTTTTCTAATGCTTTGTGAATAGCATCATTAACTGCGTCTCCGAACACATCTTTCACATTTTGTTTTTCATTCAGCTCCTCCCTAGATATCCCGACGATTTCTGTCAATTTCTCATTTATTGTTTTTATCAAGCCTTTTTCATCACATATTATAATCCCTTTTGAAGACGTGTCAAATAATACATTATATCTCTCAATAGTTTCTTCTAATTTATGTATAGTCCAGATATTTGTTGTGTAGCTGTTTAATAAATTAGTTATGCTTTCCAGAAAGTCTATATGTCCTTTGTTGTATGCCTCTTTTTCATAACTTGTAAAATTAATCGTTCCTATAATTTTCTCATTATATAAAATCGGGCAGATTAATAACTCTTTTATTTGCTTATCTGCTATTTTTTTATTAATCTGTGTATCTGATATATTTTCATTAAAGGGAATTATGAACGGTTTTTTCCCAGTCAATATCTGATTAATTATTTCATGCGATAAAAATACAGAATCATGTGATAAAAATACAGAACCTGCATGCGTGAATGTTTCATCCCTCTCTTCTTTTGATTCTTGTTTATAAGCAATATTATATTCCTGTGTATGTTCTTTCTTTTTTGTATTGATATGTTTATAACTTGGCATATTGTGAAGAAAAAACTTTCTTTTGCTATTATCAAAAATTGAAAAAGATAAATGATCATGGGGTATAATGCTTTTAATATGTTTTGCTAGCTCTAATAATTGTTGTTTATGGTTTTTTTCACGATTTATTATATCGATTAGTTCATTAATTGACATTAAACAGCTAGTGTTTAGTTTAGATTCCATGTTCCCACCATTTGTATTAATAGTAAACCTAAGCCAAATATCTATTGTTGTGATTCACTATTTTCTTTATATTTTCATCTCTTCAATATATTTTTTTTATTTGTTGTAAATACCCCACCGCTTGCGGTGATTGGGTTGAAAAAATGTTTTTTGGGTATTTACAACACTGAAAATCCCAACTAAATGATACCCCGCCCCTTGGGGCGATTGGGTAATTCATTTCATCTCTTTTCTATAGCAGATTTTATTCTTTTCTCAAACTCTTCGGGCTCAAATGGTTTTTTTATATAATCAATTGCGCCGCAGCTTAATCCTTTATTGACATCATTCTTCATCACTTTTGCGCTGAGGAAGATCACCTTTATTTCCTTTGTTCCCTTATTTTTTTTGAGTGTTTCACAAACCTGAAAACCATTAATCTTCGGCATCATCACGTCCAGCAAAATTAAATCTGGTTTTGTTTTCTCTGTAAGCTTAATTGCTTCCTCGCCGTCATTTGCCACAACTAATTCATATTTATTGCCCAATATCAGCTTGATAAGATTTACTATGTTTTCTTCGTCCTCTGCAATAAGAATCTTTTTGATATTAGCCATTCTTTGCCTCCCTCTTACAAACCCCTTTATCAACACTAAGTTTGATAATAATAATCTTATTTTTTAATAATCTTCTTTAATCTTATTTTTTAATATTATCAGTATTATTACTCTTGAATTTTAATGGCAGCATAAAACTAATTGTTGTGCCATGGCCAAATTCACTTTGTATATTTATTGTGCCGTTATGCATTTCTATGATTTTCTTGACGATAGACAATCCCAAACCAGAACCGCCTTGCTGTCTTATCATTGGATCTTCTGCCTGATAAAATTTTTCAAATACTTTAGTTAAATCATCTTTTTTTATTCCTATTCCTTTGTCAATCACGCTGAATTGAATGTTCTTGTTTCTTTTTTTTGCTGTAATTCTTATACTGCTGCCGTCTTTGCTGTACTTCACAGCATTGCATATTAAATTAGTAAACACATCTGTTATCCTGTTTTTGTCGATCTCTATCTTCGGCAGATTAGGCAGGTTTTTTTGCACAGAAATATTCTTTTTTTTTGCAGCTTCAAGTGCAGGAGAATTGTCTATGCATTCATCAATCTTTGTTTTTTGCACATTCAATTGATAACCTTCCTCTAGTTTAGATATGTCCAGCAGTTGGTCTATTATTGCCATCAGCCTGTCAGATTCTTGGTTTATTACTTTGATAGCTTTTGACTGCTGATAGTTAATATTGCCAAACTTCTCTAGATTAAGCAGTGATGCATAACCTTTTATGCTTGTCAATGGCGTTCTTAATTCATGGCTGACTGTGCTGATAAACTCTGACTTCATATTGTCTGTCCTTTTTGTATTTGTTATATCCCTTAATACACATACAGACCCGCAAAATTTATCTTTTTCATCTGTTAATGGAGAAATTGTTGCACCAACGATTTTGTCAAGATGTTTTACCTTAAACTCAATATTTTTGTATACTCTGCTGAAGTTACCATCAACATTATTATCTGTCTTATTATCAATCCTATTATAATTGCCAGCGTTTCTTACAAAACCATTTCTGGCATTATTCTCACTTTTATTATCAATCTTACCATCAATCTTTTTTAAATCAATCTCTGGATCGAGATAAATATTGTTAATTCCATATTTGTTCAGCTGCAATATGTGCCTGCCTAAGGCCTTTTTCTGCTCAATGTTAAATATGTTCTCTGCTGCTCTATTGAACACGCTTATCTTATGCTCCTTGTTTGTGACAATTACGCCTTCTGCCATGGACTCTATAATCAGCTCGGACTTAGTTTTTTCCTTTGTCGCAATGCATTTAGCCTTTTTTTCCTCTCTTTCTCCCTCTTTAAGCTTCTCAACCATTTCATTGAATGAAGTAACCAATCTTCCAAATTCGTCATTGCTGGTTTTTTCGATTTTTGGAAACTCACCTTTTGCAACAAGCTGTGTTCCGATAATTACTTTGTCTAATGGCCTTATAAGCATTTGTATCAATGCCAACCCAGCCAATGCCAAAATCACAATAATTCCTAAACCAACAATAATTAAATTTTCTAACCCAATCTGGTTGTTGATATTGTTAATATTCTTTAAGTTTGTATTATCATTTGTATTTTGTAGCGAAGCCTCCAGTACAACATTGCCGGTAGCATTAAATTGTGTTATATTGAAAAAATAAAGAAGATAAACCCCAAAAAGAAATACAGCCATTGCTACCAAAAACACAATCATTGCCAGCAGTTTATTTTTTACTGAAAGTGCCATACTTTAAACTTTCTAATTGTTTTTTTGTATTTGTTTAGCTGATTATATCAGTTGTCAGTGGTCAGAAACGAGTTAGTCGTCTGTCGTTAGTCGTCTGTCGTCCGTTAAACGACTTACGACCTACGACTAACGACAAACGAGTAAATACGTTTCCTCTGACAACTGACCACTGAAACCTGACAACTGAAATGTGGCTTTGCCCATGAACTGAACAAATACATTTTTTGACTATTTTTCGTCAGGAAGGATTATGATACATTTATCTCTTTTAGCACATCTGTTGCATGAATATTTCTTTGAAGTATCTCTTTATTGCTAAGCTTGTTAACATCCAGCTTTAGGCTTTGAGACTGCTCATCGATATAAGGCAGCATTTTCCTGAATTCCTTTGAGATTTCGTCGTCAAGACCTTTAACATTGCCGATAACCACAAAACTGTTTGAAATAGTATGCCCTAAAAAGCACTCTTTTTCCTGAATATTATTATTAAGCAGCCTTGTAAACAAAACAAGCAGCTCATTTACTTTCTTATATCCTTTCTTTTCTGCAAATTTGTCTAATCCAGACAAGTTAAAGCTGTATACATGAAAATCCTTGTTTTCAAACATAAAATTATGCAGCTGCTCTTCAATATTTTTCTTTGTCGGCAGTTTTGTTACAGGATGTTTTGAGTCATTGGTTGCAGGGTGTTTTAGGCTTAAGCTTATTCTTGCCTCTAATTCCAGCGGATCAAATGGCTTAGTTATGTAATCATCGGCGCCGTGCTCTATCCCATTAATCTTGTCTTTTATTTCGCCTTTTGCACTTAAAATAATAACATGAATATTTGATGTTAATGGACTTTTCTTCAAAATATTGCACACTTGAAAACCAGTCATTCCAGGCATCATTAAGTCTAAAACAACCAAATCAATTTTATTGTTCCTTATTATCTCTAATCCTTCATTCCCGGAATATGCCTCAAATACTTTGAATTTGTCGGGGTTTAAACTTAGCTTGATAAGATTAACTACATGGGGTTCATCGTCGACTATTAATATGCTGGGAATTTTTTCTTCCTCTGCCAGTTTCCACAGTTTTGCCTGCGCCATCTCTTGGTTTGTGACAATGCCCTGTGCCTGAAGAACTTCTAGATATTTTGAAATAGTTAACCTGTTATGCCCTATCTGTTTGGAAATCTCAGTAGAAGGCTCTCCGATTGTTGTTGTTTTCAGGAATTCAATTATCTTATCCTTTATTTCATCATTATTGTTTTTTATGTTAATCACCCTTTAATTGTGTGTAAGGCTTGTAGGGTTGGTAAGGCTTGTAAAACAAGTAAGAGGTAGGAAGTTTGAGGTAAGAGGTACGATGTTAACATCATAGTCGTTACCTCTTACCTCCTACCTCTAACTTTTAACCAGTTATTACAATCCCCACAAGCTACAAGCCTTACAAACCTTTTTTATTGCGCCATGTTTAGATTCAGCTTGATTCTTTTAATCAGTTCCATTGGGTCAAATGGTTTCGTCATGTAATCATCTGCTCCAACATCAATTGCATGCAGTTTGTCATTCATCTGGCTTTTTGCGCTTAATATTAAAATAGGTATATTCTGTGTTTTAGGGTTTTCTCTTAGGGCTTTGCATAATTCATACCCATTTACACCAGGCATCATCAAGTCTAAAACAACAATATCAGGTGTTGTCTTATTAATGTGCATTAATGCTTCTCTCGCAGAATAAGCGCCAATCACACTATACTTGTCTTTGTTTAAGCTAAGCTTAATCAAATTCACAATATGTGGCTCATCATCAACAATGAGCACATTCTTTAGTTGCTCTTCCATACATATCCCTCCTTTAAGATAGAATTGCTATCATAGTATTTGCATAGTGAAAGGAAAGGAACAACACAATGCTAAACACTATTGATTATCATAAATGATTAACAACTATATAAGTCTTATGCTTATATTTTATATAAAATTGTTCGTGATTGTTTTTTTCGTTCATGGGCGAAGCCAAACGTTCATTATGAAAACTAGGTGCTAGGTTCTGGGTGCTAGGTACTGGTATCGATAATTATTCTAACTAGCACCTAGCCACTAGCACCCAGCACTTTTTTTAATTTTTCATGAGACGGGTGGCTGCGCCCTAAAACGTGTTATGAGCGATAAAAACGTATTGAAAACAAGATAGTAAATTACTTTTCCTAGAATTTCTTAATAACAACCTTGCCTTTACTAGCAGAAATAGTTACTTCTTGATTTTCATCAAAATCACTAATATCTGTAACAATCTCTGGCAGAACTATCTTTTTTCCTCTCAAAGACAAGTTAGCTATGATTTCTTTGCCATTATGCTCTTCTCTGTCAATCCCGCATTCGTTCAATATTTCAGATGTTTTAACTTTTCCTTCCCTATCATTTTTGAATTCAGATGCTTTCTCAAACAAAAACTTTGCAATCTTGTCAGCAATATTAATTTTTGTTGATTTAGTAATCCCTTGCAACCCTGGGCTCAAATTAACTTCTATAACCAAAGGCCCTAAGCCGCTTTCAAGAATATCCACGCCGCAAATATCACATCCTAATGATTTCGCTGTTTTTATCGCAATTTTTTTTGTTTGGCTGTCTAATTCAATTGTTTCTCCTGAGCCCCCTGCATGAATATTTGACCTTTTTTCTTCTTTTGCAGCTTTTCTTTTCATTGACGCAACAACCTTGCTGCCGACAACAAATGCGCGTATGTCTGTTCCGTTTGTTTCAATATATTCTTGGATAATAAACGGCTGGTTAAGGGTTGTTAATGCATCAAGGATTGAGTTTGCGCTGGCAAAACTATCAGCATACATTACTCCTTTACCATGCGAGCCTTCAGGAAATTTCATAATAATAGGATAAGTAAGACTTTCTAACAGATTTTTTGCTGAGATAGTTGTTGATGTAAGATAAGTTTTTGGCATAGGAATTCCAGCTTCCTGCAATTTTAACTGTGTCAGAAGCTTGTTATGGCCTAAAGTAA
Organism: Candidatus Woesearchaeota archaeon; assembly: GCA_016205905.1. Taxonomy (GTDB): domain Archaea; phylum Nanobdellota; class Nanobdellia; order Woesearchaeales; family DSVV01; genus JACQSP01. Next base: position 4,409 of record JACQSP010000121.1, on the reverse strand, counting down.
ATGTCTCTGCTCTTAATGGAAGATAACATTTATGAGAATATGCAGTTGTCAAAACTCTTAATATTTGCGCATACCTAAACGAGCCTTTTGCATAAATACAATCATATTCTCCTAATGGCTTATTATTATATAAAATTTCTATTTCTTTTTTCCCAAGTTTTACTTCTAAACCTCTGATATCAATGGCATCAACAACCTTAAAATAGGTTTTCATAGCTTCAATAGTCCATTGCGAACTTACACTTCCTAAACTTATGACTGCGGCTTTCATTTTTATCATACCTTAATTATTTGTAAGGTTCGTAAGGCTTGTAAGGTAACGAGTTTGATGTAAAAGGTAGGAAGTAAAAGGTATGAAGGACGACGTAGTAGTGACCTTTTACTTCTTACCTCCTACCTTAAACTCGTTTTAGTTTTAAACTTTACTAGGGTCAATCAAAAATTCACACCCTTTTAAAACATCCTGGCCAATCAACAAAGGAAATTTCATTTTTGATCTGTTGGCAATTGTAAAATGAACCTTTAATCGTTTTCCAGCGATAATAATTTCGCCTTCAACAATCGGCCTTAATGTCGAGCCTTGTGCGCTTTTAATCATTCTTGATGTCAATACAGGGCCTAATTTCAAGCCTGCTGCAAGTTTGACATCAATAGAGCTCCTTGTTGCGCCTGTGTCTATTTTAGCAATAACTTCTTTGTTTTGTGTATTGTTGCCCATTAATGTTACTTTCTCGTATAATCCAATATATGTTTTATTTGATTGCATTAGCTGGAAACTATTCTTGACAGGTTTATAAAGATTACGAAACCTGACGCTTCATCCAAAAATTGTTTATATCTTCTTAATAAATGCATGAGCAAAAAACAACAATAATAATGGCATGGACGGATTTTTCTAAAGAAAAATCCTATTCGCCATACCACAACCCTAGCCTTCACTTCGTTCAGGCATAGGAACGTGGTATGTCTCATCCAGCCATTATTGTTGTTTTTTGCATAGAAATGCAAATGAGTTGAATTTTTGGATGAAGCCAAAACTTAACTTTTTAACAGAGAGAATTACTCAAAAAAAACTTTAAAAAAAAACATTTATATATTAGTTTCTCCAGAACTTATAAAAAATAGATAATTTTAATTAAAAATTAAAAAAAGGTGATTAATTTGGAAAAAGACGTAAAAACCTATTCTTTGTATTTGATTGCAATTGTTGCGATAGTTGCAGTTGTTGGTATTGTTGTGATGACGACGAATTATGATGGGTTTGGCGGTACAACAAGCGAAGATGTTCTAACAAGTGATGAAGGAGAAGCAAGCGAAAGTGTTGGTTTGGCTGGACAAGCGTACTCTATCGCTGGGTGCACTGACCCAGATGCAAGTTCATCTGCTGTGACAATTAGCCAGTTTCTTAATCCATCTACTGTAACTAACAACAAAGGTATTAAGCCAGACAAATGTGTTACTGAAAAGTCAGGTATTACTTATTTATATGAAGCAATTTGTCTATATTCAGGCACTTCATCATATTTAAAAAAAAATTGTGCAGCTTTAAACAGCCAAGGAAAAGTTTATCAATGTAAAGATGGTGCTTGTGTTGATATAGATGCGAAACCAACATGCACACCAGGTCTCCTAACTGAAACGGGTAAATGTTGGAAAGATTCAATGTGGAATTCTATTTACTATCAACAAGAATATCAAAATGGTGATTGTACTACTTCTTTGAAAAATACGAGTTTTTGTGGATATAATAATGATGCTTTATGTAACAATGTTGGTTGCTGTAAGGATGAATTAGTTCCAAATACTGCAATATGCCAAGGCAATGTTTTATATAATCAAACAAAAAATTCTTGTACTGGTGAATTAAAGGATAATTATATAGATTGCTTAAAACAAGCAAGTGGTTGGGCACCAAAAACTTGTAAAATAAATAGCGTTGGGGCTCCATACTGTGGTACTGTTGATTGTAAAAGTGGTGACATTACATATACTTGTACTAATAATGGAATGGGTGGGAATTACAATTATTATAAAGCTATTTGTGAAACTTTTTCATGGGGTGGTCAGTGGAAACTAATTTCTGAATTTTTCCCAACCTGCCCAGAAGGCGCAACATGCTACAATCCAGATGGTAACTGCGCAGGACCTAAAACAACTTAATTTTTTTATTTTTTAACTTTTTTTATGATTATTTTTGTTTGAGAAGTTTAGAAAGGTAGCTCTTTTTATTTCTTTATCAACTTAAATATCCATACTAAGATATACTCACAATGTCTTAACATCCTTAATGTTAAAGGAAAGCTCGTTGCATTAGTTGGTGGTTTTATTTGTATTGTAAACATACCTAAATAGTTTGCAGGGAATATGTCTGTAATTGTATTATCGCCAATCATAACACTGTTTTTTGGTGTTATATTCTCTATAAATAGGACTTTTTTAAGTAATAATACTGAAGGTTTTCTTATCCTTTGAATATTTAACTTGTTAATTGGCTTTTTAATTGCAATTTGTTTATTATTTTCTACTAAAACATAAATTTTTTTATGATTGATTATCTTTCTTATTATTACTTTTTTTTTAAGAATATGATAATATCCTGTTATTATTGGTATTTCTGGGAGAGCATTTGATAGCTCATTACACATTTCTTCAGGAGCATTTGTCAGAATATAATTATTAAACCCTTTAAATTTTGTAAGAAATTTGTTTTCTTTGTCACTTATTTTTCCTCTATATTCAGTTATTGTTCCCTCAACATCCCATATAATTGTATCTATTCCCTTTTTTCTTAAAAGTTCAGGTTCTAGCTTGTTTATATTATCTAAATATTCTGAGGGAATTAAAAATTTAAACTTAAAATACTTTAAATTCTTAATTAAAAACATTAAAGTTCTTATAACCTCAAATTTATTTGTGAAAACCATTTTATATTTTAATCTATCTTTTATAACTCTATTATTCCTCTTGCACCGTCAATATACTTCTTTAGTGTATCCCATGAATTAAGTTTTCTTATTTTTTTAATCACAAAAGAAGGCCTGAAATAAAATGAGCGGTATGCTTTTTTCACCCACTTATCTGCATCAGGAACAAGGTATGGAAGCCTATCATTTCTTTTTAGTTCTGTAAATTCTTCCCAATAATTTTGTGGTATTAAATTATCTTTAAGCGCCAATTCATGCAAATGTGTCTTTGGCAAAGGTGTCGCAACAGTGAACATTGCCCAGTCCGGATTAATTTCTTTTGCAAAATTAATAGTATTCTGCATTGTTTGTGGTGTCTCTGAGTAATACCCTATTATAAAGTAAGCGAAAGTTTCTATACCTACTTCGTGGCTCCATTTGAATACTTTTCTTATCTGATCAATTGTTGTGCCTTTTCTCATAAGATTAAGTATTGATTGGTCACCAGATTCAACACCATACCTTAATCTTATACATCCCGCTTTTTTCATAAGCTTTAATAACTCCAAATCAATATGATTTACTCTTGTAGGTGCTTCCCAATTTATGTCTAATTTTCTGGAAATTATTTCTTCGCAAACTTTTACAATTACTTCTCTATTCAATGTTAATGTATCATCATAAAACATTATCTCCTTTACTTTAAATTTGTCTATGCAATATTCCATCTCATCTACTATATTTTTTGGGTTTCTTGTTCTGTTTTTATTATCGCTTGGTGTTTTAAAACAAAATCCACATCTATATGGGCAGCCCCTGCTTGAAATCATAGTTGTGAATGGTTTTTCTGTAATAATACAATCATATCTATCATTTGGCAATAATTCTCTTGCAGGAAACGGTAATTCATCTAGATTTTCAACTAATGCAGCTTTGTTTATAATTACTTTTTTGTTATGCTTATAAATAATCCCTTCAACATTTTTCAGTGATACAATCTTCCCTTCAATATATTGGATAAGTGCTAAGAATGAATAATCTCCTTCACCAATTAAGCCATAATCTATGAACGACGAAGCCATTGTTTCATTAGGAAGCGTGGCTATATGTGGTCCGCCCATTACAACTATTGCACCATGTGACTTACAAATCATTGCTGCTTTCATTGCACCCCTTATTGTCGGTGTCATTGCAGTAATACCAACAACATCAGGCTTAATACTTCTAATCATAGACTCAAATTCTCTATTTGTAATATTCAATGCTTGCGTATCTATTATTTGCACATCATAACCTTTCTGTTTAAGAATAGCGGCAATATAAGAAATACCTAATGGTGGATAAACGCCTTGGACTTTGTTTAATGCTTCAGGTAGTCTTGTGTTAACATTATCATTATCGTGATATCTTACTAAAACAATTTTCATAAGCTCACCATAGTTATTATCACTTTACCATGTTATATACCAAATGGAATTAGTTTTCGAACAAACTAATTCCATTTGT
>JACQSP010000122.1 GCA_016205905.1 Candidatus Woesearchaeota archaeon | reverse complement strand
TGTCCGACAAATATAGTAAGTGACACGATTTGTATAAAAATTTACGTCACTTACTATAGTATACTGTTCAATAATTTTGTGCACAGATACTAAAGCAATTCCGTTTGCTAAAATTTTTATTAATTGTTTTCTTCCCATTCTATGTTCAGGTTATTCTTTTCTAGGTTCTCAATTTTCTTCATGATTTCCATGTATAACTCTTCTAAATAAAGGTGCGCTATTTCTTTAACTTTCAATGATGCATTATTTGACCTAAGTTTAGCCAGAATATTCTTTCCTAAGTCCTCGTACATTACTTTATTTAGACGGCAGTTGTCGACTACTTTATAACTTATTAATTTAATAATCAGGAGATTTCTAATCGCAGAATAAATATCACGTGCAGAAATATGAGTTAATCCTATTTCAGCAATATTGTCCAAAACCATGACGCTGTAATCAGCCTGCATCCTAAGATAAAGCGGTGATATTAAAACTTTTTTAGGATGTTTAATAATACCATAAATTGTTTTTGAAGAGGCAAGCTCATATATAAGAGAAATGTTATTTGAGTAAGAATGATAAATGAAATCTTCAGTATAAATTTTAATATCTAATTTTAATTTTGAAGTTTTTTCAATTTTTTTTTCCATCAGCAATTTTTCCCCTAACTTATTCCAAGATGGGTTCTTTACTACAACCAAAACATCAATATCTTTATAGCCTGTGTAATTAGTATAAATAGCTGAGCCGTATATGGTGATAGATGAAACTGAAGTTATATTCTTCAATATCAACGAGATGATTTTTTTCTCTATTGAAATGGCCTGTTGATTGTATTCAAGCTGGTTCAGCAATAGTTCTGCATCTAATTGCGCAATCTCCTTCAACTTTGGCCTTACAAACCTGCTAAGATAATTACTATCCTGCTGAGTAAGTTTCTTATTGCCTAATTTTTTGTTGATGGCAATGATTTCTCTATTAGTTAACAAAAGGCTTTGTTTAGATATCATATAATGATTGTAGTTATTAAGTGATATATAAATATTGTGGTAAGAAGTGTTTTATTCATTTAATGGATTTCTAGAAAGTTGTTAGATTTTGGGATGAAGCACCATGATTCAAAAGCTTTTTAAATTTAAATCAAAAAGTAGCTTTTGATGAAACCAAAAGATTCAAAGGAAGAGATAAATGCAGATTATTTGATAGAACTTGCTCTGAAGGAAGACCTTGGCAATAAGATTTCTGAAGGTGACATCACATCCAATGCAACAATTTCTAAAACTAAGATAATTAAGATACAGATAAGAGTTAAAGAACATTGTGTCCTGTGCGGTATGATTCTTGTAAAAAGAATAATAGAAATATATGAAAAATTGGCTAAGATAAAAGGAAAAAATAAGGTTAAGTTTAAAACATTAAGGAAAGACGGCAGTTTCATGCAGAAAAACGAGAAGGTTGCTGAAATCTCTGGAAATGCCAGAACAATCTTAGGGGTTGAGAGGACTATACTTAACTTTCTGGCTGTATTAAGCGGCGTTGCCACGACAACAAACAAGTTTGTTGAAAGGGTTTTGCCATACAGAGTGCAGCTGTTGGATACGAGAAAAACAATTGCAGGGTACAGAGAGCTGGAAAAATATGCTGTAAGAACAGGAGGAGGCACAAACCACAGAAAAGGATTATATGATATGTTTCTCGTGAAAGACAATCATATTGCAGCCGATGGAAATCTGAGAAAAACCATTGAACAGATAGAAAAGATTAAAAAAAATAACCGCAAAGATAAAGACAAAAAAGTTGAGGTTGAGATAGAATCATTGCAGCAGCTGGACGAACTGCTAAAACTGAAAAAACTGCCAGACTGGGTAATGTTAGACAATCTAAGCTATGAAGAAATGGAGATAGGGGTTGAAAGATTAAGAAGAAAAAGCAAAGAGCTGAAAAAAGATGTGAAAATCGAGGCATCAGGCGGTGTTAACTTACAGAATATTTCTGAAGTTGCAAAATGCGGCGTGGATTATATTTCGGTTGGAACTGCGCTGACACTGGGAGCGAAGCCGATTGATTTCTGTATTGATGTGATTGTGTGAGATATTATGAAAAAATAGAAACACATTTCAATCTTGTTCTTCAATCTTTTTTTTTATAGAGTCTAACAACAGCCAAAAACAAGAATTAGCAATATCTATCGCATCATTTGTTTCTGCTATACTTGGATGATATCCATAATAATTAATGTTATGCCTCAATCTTCTTAGATTATCAATTGTGCTTATAGGTCTTGGTGTGTCTACATTGAGTTTAAGCAAAGCATTTATTGGTTCGAGATGATCTGTTGCTTCTGTTCCTTGACTAACAAGCAGTGCATCGCCTAACATTCTAAAACATTCATAGATATTTCTCACAATAGTAAATGATGAACCTTCATTTACGGGAAGAGACAAAGTGAAATCCATTTGCCTTTTTGATTCAAGAATTATGCTTAAAGCATCTTTATTGTCTGGTCTTTTTATTCTCATGGTTTTACCTCAAGAAACCCTTCCAGAACAATGCCATTTGCAATATTCGCAAAGAGATTAAGATTAATATTATTTCTGGAGAAAATATGCAAGTTCACACAAACATTTTGCTTATATCCTAGTTGATGAATAACATCTAATTCAATAATTTTCAGTTCATTGCCGCCAATTATTTCTACAGCAATATCAATATCACTCTTTTCTGTATCGTCACCTTTACGATAACTCCCAAAAAGAACAATAGTTCTCGCATTAGGAATTGCTTCATATACTGCTTCAATTATCTTAGCCTCAAAAATTAAGCCTAAATGGTAAAGTACTTTTCTTGTATGATTATAATAATGTTTTTGATTGCAAGATATTCGCCAAAGCTTTCCAATTATCTGTCTTTTTAAAAAACCTTCTTTAATTAATTTTTCAACATATATATTTGCATTCGTTTTGGATATTTTAACTGCTGAGCACATATCATTAAGGCTAAGCTCTTTTGTCGGATAATCAAAAAAATAGTTTTGAATCTTAGTATAAGCATCAATCGTGGTTGGTTTTACAGACAATAGTTTTTTCTTCATAGACTAATGGTTTTATTAAGTTCTATATAAACTTTTCTGTTACTAAATGGTTTTTTAAAAGGTCAAGTAGTTCTTTATGGAACCAATACCTTATAATATTTTGTGGAAAAGATGGATTTTGTTACTACTTC
>JACQSP010000120.1 GCA_016205905.1 Candidatus Woesearchaeota archaeon | reverse complement strand
GTTTAAAATAATAAAACCTAAACTAAATAATCATGAACTTACCCAATCAGGTAGGAAATAAAGAAATAAAAATTCATGAGACAGGGGCTGCGCTCAGGAACTAAAAAAATATTTAATAAGATAAAAAATGTAAGAAAAAACCTGCGCCTCAGTATCTCTCTTTCTGCCATGATTGATGGCACTAGCGAAATATTCTTCACAGGCGCAGGTTGTACACAATTAATAGCTTATGATTTAAATGGATTTTGATTGAAAGTGCTAATCCTAAAAAACATTTTTCTTTTATTCTCTTAATAAATAAATTATCAAACAAAAACATTTATAAATTTCTCTTCTAAGTTAAAAGGGATAGTCTTAAAAAAGAACAAAATCAAAACAAAACCTAAACAAAAAGTAACTACTAAGCCTGCCAGTCAGCTTTGGCGAAAACCTGCAGAATAAGTATGCTATAGAATAGCAGAGTTTTTCAAGTGTTTTCGCTTCCCCTTTTGTCTAATGAGACCTAATGGCAAAGCTGACAAATTCAAGGCAGGCTTAGTAGTTACAATAAAATCCAAAACAAAAGAGGTAACCCATGTACGATATAATAACTGTCGGCTCTGCAACTGTGGATGTATTTGTTAAGACAGAATCAGAACTAATTAAAATAAAGACAAAGGAAGGCGAAGAAGACCTAATTGCATATCCAACAGGCAGGAAAATTCTTATTGATAAGCTGGATTTCATGACAGGTGGAGGAGCAACTAACACCGCTGTCTGTTTCTCAAGATTGGGGCTGAAAACAGCCTGCCTTTCTTCAATTGGAAATGATGACAACGGCAAAAAGATCTTAGATGAATTAAAGAAAGAAAAAATAGATTTTATTGGGACCATTGAATCAGGCGAATCTGGCAAGCCAAAAGGAAGAGCAGACGGAAAAACAGCAGGGATAGGTGGAATGACAAGCTATTCAATTGTTTTAGACAGTATGGAACATGACAGAACAATTCTTACTTACAAAGCATTGAGCAACAACCTGAAATTTAAGAAACTCGAAACTAACATTAAAAAAGGCAAGCTTAAAACAAAATGGTTTTATTTCTGCACAATGCTTGGCGAGTCTTTTAAGACGCTGGAGAAACTCGCAGAGTATGCAAAAAAGAATAACATTAAGGTTGCATTTAATCCTACAAATTACCTTGCAAAAGAAGGACCAAAAAAATTGAAAAAGATTTTAGATGCAACAGAGGCCCTTGTGCTGAATAAAGAAGAGGCAAAATTATTGTTAGGTTATAAACCAGAAGACATGACCTTAACTATTGAAAGATTAATGAAAGAGCTAAACAGGCTTGGCCCGAATATAATTGTGATAACAGACGGGGCAAACGGAGCGTACTGCTATGAAGATGCAAATAAAAGGTTTATGTATCATATCCAGCCAAGAGGAGTTAAACTAATGGAAACAACTGGCGCCGGAGATGCTTTTACCTCAAGCTTTATTGCAGGATTAATCAAAGGAAAACCAATTGAATTCTGCCTGTTTTTGGCACAGACAAACACTGAAAGTGTAATCCAGCATTATGGTGCAAAAAATATTCTGCTGACGTGGGATAAAGTATTGAAAGAGATGAAAAAGTATAAGCACAAAGTTGTAAGGATGAAGGTATAATATAAATAAATTTAAATAAAAAAGAGATAATCTCATCTTTGAATTGAAAATGTTAAAAAAATTAAGGCTTGCAATAGGAATTATCGGTATTATTGTTGTAGTTTCACATATGACTTATTTTGCACTTAAACCATATAATTTAATCACTTTCTTTCTAGGGTTTGGTGTGATTTATTTGGTGTTTGTTCTGCCGTTGAAATGGTTGAACAAATTATGAATAGGCATGGTGAATATTAAAAATTAATTACCTACTTCTTGCTAAATCTGATAGCTCTTGAAACAAAGGTCTGACATTTCTCCCATCTCTGCTTACTATAGATAAGTATAATCCCATGCTTGCAGTTTTCAATCCCATCTTGTGTTTAAGGATTGTAGAATAGTCACCATCTACCATAGTAAAATTAACCGCAAAGTATTCAAAGCTGGTATAATATGAGCGAATGCTAGCATAATAATTAAATTTGTTGGTTTCAATAACTTTTACCTCAACACCACTCTGCTCAAAAAGTTCATTAAAATGTTCACCAGTCTCAACTGCTCCTTGTACTTCTTCATCGAAACTAGCACCATCAGAATCATATGCTTGTTCTTTTTCTTTAGCTATGCCAACTCTTACTTTTTTTGCCCCTCTAACATCTTCTATAAATGTCTCAAATGGGTTTTCTAACAGTTTATAATCCTCAGCAGTTTTGTGATATTCACCATTGAACTCTACATAATCAAAATGAAAATTAGTAAATCTATGATTGATTCTTCTAAATTTTAATCTTTCTAATATTCTACTCATTCCTTCAGCAACTTCTTTAATGCTCGGATTACAGTAGATCCCGCCAAAATAATGAGTAATTTGTCTACCAAGAATCAATCCTGATATATCACGAACAGGGTTATCCATCTGAGACAGATGGCTTCCATGGTTAGAATGTAATTCATTATCTGCTTTCATACCAAATTAGAAATCTTCTGCTTTTTAAATATTTTATCACTTGAAAGTAAAAATATCATCAAATTACAAATAAGGGAATGCTCTCTAAAACGATTGATAAAATTCTATTTTACCGAAGATAAAATTATCGTTTTAGTCTTATAAGAGCTGTTCCTGTCTATTTTATCGTCAATATTTTTATTTTTTTATCATTCATCTTAGTAGGCATTCTCTTGCAGTACATCTATATAGTTCTTATTTCAAAGTAGTAAAAACAAAAAAGTTTATAAGTGATAAGATTTTCTATGGTTAATATGAATATTAAACGATGGGTTAATGCTAATGAAAAGTGGATATTAGCTAGTTTAACGACTTTAATTATTGGATTTGGTGGAGCAGGTTATTTATTATATCAAAAACTTCAAAAAGAAATAGACTTATCAAAACAAGCAATAGAAACAGCAAAGCAAGCATTAGCAGGAAATTTCAATGATCCAACTGTAAGAGAAATACTGCTAAAACAATATAATCTTGAAAGTTTAGTCTCTGAGCCATCTACAAAAGAATTATTTAAATTAGATGATTTTGATAATGTTGATATCTCTGAAAAAACAATTAGGATTGATGTTGATGGGAAATTCTTTTCAGCATTTGGCGATGAATGGGATTCTGTTTTAAAAGATGTTTTAAAGTTTTATGCTAGTGGAAGAATTCAGCTTGATTTTGAAATTGTTGATTCTATTAACTATCAGGTTTTAGAACCAGGAAAACATATAGCAATAGTAGTTCTTGACGCAGAAGAATTTAATAAACTTGCAGATGAAAAGACATATGGTACGGCAGAACTTCCCAAAAATGTATGTTATTTCCCTAGTGATTTGTTAGCCAGAGTATTAGGGCTGCAAGTGTCAGATATATCAAAAAAACTAGAAGTATTACAAAAAGAGTTAACTGATATCCTAACACAAGAAAAAGAAGGTACAATATCAGCTGAAACATCAAATGAAAATACTAATCCTTTACCAAATACTCATTTTCGGCTTAGTACTATATTACTTCATGAATTAGCTCACTTATTTGGCCTATATCATAGTAATAATTATGTAAATGATACAATTCCTAATAAAAGTGATGGATTGCCTAATTGTATGAAACCTATTGAATTTGAATCAGACCCAACCAAAGGCTGTCTTTTTGAAGACGTACAAATGAAATTAATGCATAGTTATTTAAGTGGTGGTAAAGTTTTTCAGGCATATAAACTAGTTGGATTTGATACTCGAAAATACAACTTTCTAATAGGTTATGTTAATAATTATAATACTCCTTAAATTGAAATTTTAGCTTCATCTTTAAACTAAAGAAAAAACACATAAACAAAGAAGATAAAAAAAATTAAAACAAAAAATTTAGATTTATGCAGTTGCTTCTGCTGCTTCGTCTGCTGGTGCTTCTGGAACAGCTTCAGTTGATTCTTCTGCAACTGGTTCAGTTGGTGCAACTACTTCTTCTACTGGCGCTGCATCAGCTGGAGCTGCTCCCTCTGCTGGTGCGGCTGCATCAGGCGCTGGAGCTACTTCTTCTTTTGTTACAGTTGCACATCCTACAACTAAGCTAAGCACTAAGAGCAATCCAAATAGTGCCATTATTTTCTTCATATTTTCACCTCTATTTTATAATTTTTGATGTTTATTGTATGTTGATATACTAATAAGTATACTGGTAGTATAAAAATGTTGTGATTTTCAGGCAAATTTTGGGCATGTAGCGACTCATAAAAGTATATTTAATTATTGGTTAGGCTATAACTTTATATATCTACTATGAACTCCATTTATTTATGCACGGCACATTAAACGAAAGAATAGAAAAACTGGTAAGATTTAAGAGAAATTCAAAAGAGTTAGGGATAAGTTTCGATGACAATCTACTGGAAGTCACTAGGAATACCATCCTTGCAGATTTTTTCGCTCAAAACAAATTAGCGTATAGGGTGGCAAAGAGAGAGACTTCTTACACAGAACAAATCCAGCCAATTCTTGAGAAATACAATACTTTCTGGAAACGAATTGAAACGCCAGAAGTTGATGAATCATTTGATACTCTTGTTAACCAGGTACTTGGCTCGATGAATGCAGTCGGTATTGCATACGTTACTTCACACACATTTACAACAGTTGGCAGAAGGGCAAGAGAGCGAAGAGCAAACAGAACCTATTTAATTGAAGGCGGGATTTTAGCAGTAGCTTTATGGGCGTTAATAAAAGGTAATTTTGATATGCATCTTGACATACCTGCTGCTTATGAATCGTTTACAAAAGCTATACCTATTTTAGGGTTGATAGCTCCTTATGTTGCATTAAAACCTTTGGAATCACCCAGATTAAAAGTGGAATTGAATTATTTAAGATTTGCAGCAGAAAAGACAGATGAATTCTTAAGAGAGAATTATGCGGAAAGGAAGTGAACAATATTTGTTTAGCTAATTTCCTATTTTTCGCTTTCCATCTTGTTTCCCATTCTCAACTCGTTTGTGTAGCGGTGGACTTTAATCTTTTGATCAATTTTGTTAAAGTCCACGAATATAGTAAGTGACACGATTTGTATAACTATTTTAGGTAACTTACTATAGGACGCAGTCCAACGTTTCATGAAACTGTTTGAAAGCTTGAAGGTCTGAAAGCTTGAAAGTGGGAATGTATGAGCCGCACTTTCAAGCTGTCAAGCTTTCTAACTTTCTTACCTTTTTTCATGAACTTGTTGGACATGCCAAGAACGACTAAAAACAAATACAATAAATGAAATAAATCACAAGTTTTAAATTAAATGCCC
>JACQSP010000119.1 GCA_016205905.1 Candidatus Woesearchaeota archaeon | reverse complement strand
CAATGTGACTATGGAACTGTAAATTACGGTGACTATAGAACTGTAAATTACGCATGTAAAAAGAATGTGTGTAGTGCAGAGTGCAATGAAGATGGGTCTGGTTGTGGTGAAGGAAATGAATGCAATACTAATACTTGCACTTGTTTACCTTTGTCTGTAGTTTGCGGCAATGGGATATGTGAAGAAAATGAGGAAGTATCATGCCCAAGTGATTGCAAAAAAAGTGAATGTCCTTATCGGATTGATTTAAAGCTTAATAAAAATGATTATTATCTTGATGATACAATTAAGTTAGATATAACAGTTTACGACATAAATAAGAACCCCCTTCCTTACTCGAAATTTGATTTGGAAATTCTGCTAAATGATGTTTTTGTCGGCTTTTCTACTTATACCACTGAAGGTACAGGCTCCTTATCACTCACTAGAAAGATAAGTAAGCTTGTTCCAAGAGGATTTCATAAGTACATAGCAAAAGCAAAATCAAATATTCCAGGATGTAAAATAGTTGGAGATGAAAAAATGATGTATGTTTATGTTAATGCTACAATGCAACAGCAAAAGATTAACATTAGCAGATATGAGTTCATAATAGAAAAATTTAACGTAACAAAAGAAAGCAATCCTAAGCAAACATGCGGCAATAATATTGTTGATTATGGTGAAACTTGTGAAGGGAATAGTATATGCAGAAATTCTTTTGGCTGTGACTACAAAAACCATATTTATGATTTTGCCGAGCAATGCTCAAGCTGCAGCTGTCCGGAAGATAAAAAATCAGAGCCAAATGATAAGTATTACTGCAGCAATTGTTATAGCTGTGGTGATGGAAGTTTAAACTGCGGTGAAGACTGTGAAGGTGGCACAATAAACCAAGGCCCAATATGCAGATTTGGCATACTTTACAACAGAATAGACGCTTGCCTAAATTGCAAATGGAATGATGATGGGGTAAGCTCTGACATTCTTATAGATACCTGCGAATGCAAATGTGCAAAAAATCCAGAAATTAATTGTGTTGATGGAAATTATATAGATTACACTCGAGATTATAATGCTGGCTGCTCAGATGGAAAATGTAATTCGTGCAACTGCGTTGATACATATAATAAAGACAACAATAAAAATGGAATTGATGATAAATGTGACACTGAGTTATGTGCCAATAAAATTGATGATAATGACAATGGATTAGTTGATGAAGAGGGCTGCATTTGGTATTATTGCTCACAATGCGGCTATGGCTTGTTTAATTTCTGCACAAGGCAGGAATGCAGCAAATTTAAGCAGGTATGTTTTTTCAATACATTTGGAATAAATGCATTCAGCAACTTTAATTTAACAATTGGAAGCTGTGATGAATGCTCTAGCATAAATAGCTGTGAAGCATATAAATCTGACGATGTTACTTGTATTGACGATCCTTGCTCTATTGGAAACTGTATTTACGACGGAAGGCAATGCTGCACCGACAATGACAATGATAAGGTTTGCGATTTAAATGACAATTGTTTAGAGCTGTATAATCCAAATCAAGAGGATTCTGATAAAGACGGCAAAGGAGATGCTTGTGAGCTTTGCATTAATGAGCCATTGTTGTTTGAGCCAAATGAACAAAAGGAATTAAGCTGTGAAGATAAGATAGATAATGATTGCGATGGCTTAAGGGATTGCAAAGATTCTGATTGCGCTGGAATTGCGGATTGCTGCCAAGCTGTAAATGATTGCGAGCAAAGCAATTGCACTATTGAAGAATGTGCAGGCAACAGATGCGATTACAAAATTAGACCTTTATGCGATAATAGAGAATGTCCAAAAGGCAGTTATTGCGATGTTGATGGAGAGTGCAAAGAACCTGAATCCTCATCAAATGTATGTTTGTATTGCGTTGATAATTGTATAAAATAAGATGGAAAAAAAGAAACCGCTAAGTAAAAATTTAATAATTTACTTTTTGCTATTTATATTTATTTTATTGCTTATTATCCCTAAAGAGATATTTGAGAAGCCAAGCATTATAGGCGCTGTTTTAGCTCAAGTCAGAATTGAAGTTGCAAATGCTCCAACATTTGACTTTAATTTGACAAATCAAACAATAAACCAAAGCTCTACATTTTTGCTGGATGTTAATTGTTCTGATGCTGATTCAGGGGATATAATTGCCTATTACGAAAATTTTACAGGTTTTGAGATTAATAGCAGCACAGGTTTAATAAACCAAACAAGCTTTAATCAGAGCTTTGTTGGTAATCATACAATAAATATAAGTTGCAGTGATGGTTTATTTAATACAAGCCAAGTTTTTGTTTTAACAATATTAAATGTAAATGATGTGCCTGTGCTGAGTTCTATAGGGCCACAAATAGCTACGGAAAGTACATTATTTACATTGGATGT
>JACQSP010000115.1 GCA_016205905.1 Candidatus Woesearchaeota archaeon | reverse complement strand
TACCTCTTACCTTCTACTTCTTACCTCTTACCCTTTTTTTTATGAGACGTGTGGCTTCGCCCAGGAACTAAACAAATACGGATAATTAAATGATAGTATGGGAATAAAAATTAGGTATTTGTTTAGTAGATTTCCTGTTTCTTAACTTCTTTTTCCCGCCCACAATCCAGTTTTCCACTCCCAATCCGTTTGTGGGACGAAATCCCCCGTCACATGAATTTAAAATTTTTTATTAGCAAAATAATTCTTCTATCTTTCCAGCCTATTTTTCCGTCCATATCTTCCATCCAGCTTTACTATTACCGTCTTTATCTATCAAACCCATGCTGTTAAACGGCTGTATTGTATTCTGATCATACATAAAGCTCCAAATTAAAAATTCTAAACTATTGCCTTCATTCAACCCTTTAGTTAATTCAGAAAATCTTGAGATAAACTCTGCCTGTTCTTCTTCGCTGCTTTCCCATCCTGTTATTGATGCATCGCTGTGCCAGCCGATTTCTGTGAATGCGACAGGGGTTTGCTTATAAATTTCAGGTAGATTTATTAGATTTGCCCTAATGCTTGAATAATAATCATCAGGAATTTCCGACGGATTTTTGTATATTAATCCAGGGTATGTTGTGAATGCAATAATATCTGTCTTAAATTTTCCAATCAAAAACCACTGCGCTTTTTTTTCGTCATTTTCTCCACCAAACAAACCACCATTTAAACCTTTCATTTTTTCCAGCTGGAATATTGTAAACACTTTTGTGTCTGGTGAAACTGCTTTTACCGCATCATAAATATCATTGTATAATTTAACAAACTCTTCAAAATCCGACGATGAATCTGAGAGAGAGCTAGTATATAATGTATTAACCTCAATGCCTAATGCAATATATTTTGGCTTATACTTCTCAGCGAACATAACTGCGCTGTTTTTATATTCTTTTTTTGTCGTCTCATCCAATGGTTTTAATAATTTGCCTGTTGACTGCGTAAAAAATTGTGCTATAACTAATGGAATATAATTATAATTTTTTGCAAGTTCTGTTATTACTTTTGGCCCGCCATTATTTATATTGCTCAATTCATTCCAGTCGCCTGACCAGGAAATAATAAACTCGTTACCATTTCTCATTCCTTTTTTATTACCATCTCCTATTCCTTCTTCATTATCATTTCCTATTTCTTTTTCATTGTTATTTCCCATTTCTTTCGCTTTTTCAAAAAAGCCAGTAAAATCATCGCCCTGAAAACTTTTTGGCGATAATGTTATTCCTTTTAACAGAAAATTTGTTTCACTTTTCTCTTCTATATCTGATTTTTCTGTAACTGCCTTGGCTGAGTTTTCATTGTTTGCATCATTATCAGAAGAAGCTTTCTGAGTGCATCCGCTTATCAAAAACAAACTAATCATTAATATTGCAATAATATACTTCTTTTTCATGAATATTCACCCCTTTTTATACTCTTAAGTTAACATATATTTCAGCCCTTTATATTAAAAAAGTAATGATAAACAAGTTAGTCCTCCATCCATCTTTCTAAATTCTGACATTTCAACTTCAATAATGTTATATCTTAATTCAGATATTTTTTGTTTAGTTTTTGGAAACCCCTTAGGAACCATTAAAAAATTATTAACGAACAAACAGTTTGCAGAATAGTTTTCGTCTTCATCAACTTTTATTATATTAAATAATTTAAATCTATTTGAAAATTCTTTAATCGCAATCAAATTATTATTGCTTATATAAGTAACTCCTGTTTTAAGGTGTAAAACACTTTTCACTGGAATTGTAGACGAGGTATACCCATCTTTTGATAATATAATAGCTAATTGTTTTGCTCCTGCTTTGTTAGTTCTTTTTGATAACCCTATATAAAAATGATTGTTAATTCTTAAAATATCTCCACCATCTATAGTTCCTGGTGACTTAATACATCTTATTTTTTTATAATTAGATATGATTTCTGCAATCTCTTCTTTTTCACCACGTCTTGATAAATCGCCAGGTTGTGTAATTATAGCACTTTTTTCTGTAATTATTGCGGTATCTTCTACAAAGCATCCGTCAGGATGGCGAAGGTCAGGTTCAAGTACAATTACTTTTAAGCCACATTTTTTTAATGCTTCACAATATAATCTATGTTGTAGAGCTGCTTTTTCATACTTTGGTTTCCCAAGATTTGCTGTTGTAATACCTTTAGCGAAATTGATTCCTGGTTTTTTTACAATGGCATGTGTATACATTATACAAACGAATAAATGAGGATTAATAAAAATGTTTCTAAATTTGATGCTGTCAACTTAAGCGTGCTAAATTTATTTACAATATGTTTTTAAATAAGACATTTCCAACACATTTAAGTTGACTTAACCATAAATGAATTACCCAATCGCCCCAAGGGACGGGGTAAAATTAGGCAAATTTAAATAAGAAAATTTTTATTGACTTTACAATATATCAACTCATCGCCCAATCTCTTTCCACTTTGGTTTATGCTCTTTCCATCTAACTTTATCTTCTCTTCTTCTGTCAGTATCTCTTTTTTCATACAGCACATTTTTCTGCACCTTTTTTTCATGATATGTATAAGGCACATAAACTTTTTCAAGCGTAAACGGATTTAATCCAGTATAATACATGCATGTGGAAACAGTCATTGGTGTCGGCGTGAATAACTGAATGCTTTCTGTGTTCTTGAGCTGCTTTAATTTTTTTTCGAGAAATATTACCTCTTCCATTGTACTTCCAGGATGTCCTGTCATGATATAATATTTCAGATATTGGCTTAATGGCTTATTTATCTTTTCAAACATTCGCTTAAACACTTCAAACTTATCAATTCCATTAGCATAAGTATCTTTGTTCATCAGCTTAAGAACTTTTCTGGAAAAATGCTCAGGCGCGATTTTTAGGCAACCACTTATATGATGGTTAGAAATCTCATTTACATACTCCTCGCTTTCAATGGCTAAATCATATCTTATTCCTGAGCGGACAAATATGTTTTTTACACCATGAATTTTTCTAGCTTCTCTCAGCAAATGTATTAGTTTGGAATGGCTCTTGTCAAGATTATTGCAAAGCACACATTTTTTTGAGTCGCACTTGATACAATCCATGCCGTACATATTAGCGCTCGCTCCGCCCAAATCATCAATCTGCCCCTTAAAATCCTTATGCTTGGCTATTCTTTTTATCTCGTCAAGAATAGAGGCTTCGCTTCTTGAAATTATGCGCTCGCCCATATGCAGAGGAATTGAGCAGAAATAACAGTCCCCTATACAGCCCCTGTGAGTAACGACGCTGAACTGCGCCATTTTAAATTCAGGGAATTTGGCTGGAACATTTCTTGAATAATTTAATCCGTAAATATGATCAAGCTCGGCTGTAGTGTATTTATGCATTTTATACTGAAGCACATACCTGTTGTCAATCTTTTGTGCAAGATTTTTGTTGTTTGTAAATAATAACTGCATTTTGCAGAATAATTTTTTGTCTTTGGAAACCTCGCCGAAAGAAGGAAGAATTGTGAAATTGGACGCAACAGAATCTTCTTTTGATATTATCGCTGTTCCTTCTATCCCCTTTAAGGTCTCGTTTATGACTTCTCTTATTTCTGCAATAGTTTTGCTTGCATTTTTCTTATTTATTTCTTCCTTGTTTTTTTCTTCATTTCTGTTTTCTTTTTTAGTTTTATTTTCTTCATCTTTCTTTTCATTATCTCTATCTTTTTTATTCTTTTTTAGCCGATTAGCTATTTCAACAATCTGATATTCTCCTGCACCATAAATAAGAATATCTGCCCTTGAATCAAACAAAATAGGTTTTCTTAACTCATTGTCCCAATAATCATAATGAACAAATCTTCTCATTGATGCCTCAATGCCGCCAATAACAATAATGCTCTCTTTAAACAATTGCCTGAGCTTGTTGCAGTAAACTATAATTGCCCTGTCAGGCATTCCAGAAAAGTATGGCTTATTTTCGTCTTCTGCTCTGGCTTTTTTCAATGGCGTGTAATTGACAATCATTGAATCCATTGAGCCGGAGGTTACACCAAAGAATAATTTAGGAGTTCCAAATTTCAGAAAATCTTTATCTGTTTTCCAGTCTGGTTTTTCTATTACAGCAACAGAATATCCTTTATCTTCAAGAACCTTTACAATTACACCGATGCTTGAAGAAGGATGATCTACATAATACTCTCCGCTGATAAAAATGACGTCGTATTGTTGTTCCATTTTGTTCAATAATGATATTCAATAACTATAGTGGTGGACTTTAATATTTGATTAATTTTGTTATTGCAGATTAAATGAATAATTAATATTATTTCATATTTAATCCTGCAAGATTGTAAATTTAACCAATATAAATAAATTGAGTTAAATTTACAATAAAGTCCACGAATATATTGTGACTCACCTAAATAAATAATTAGTTAGTTGTGAGGCACAATAGACTACAATAACAAACAAATTAGATAAG
>JACQSP010000113.1 GCA_016205905.1 Candidatus Woesearchaeota archaeon | reverse complement strand
GGGCGAAGCCACCCGTCTCACTATGAAAACTAGGTGCTAGGTTCTGGGTGCTAGGTGCTAGCGGCGATAATTCATCGTAACTAGCACCAAGCACCTAACACCCAGCACCTCTTTTTATTTTTCATGAGACTTGGACTTCGTCCTTAGTACGTGCTGTGAGCAAGAGAAAAAGATTAGGAAACAAAAAATTAGATGAACAAATAAACATTTTAATTAAATTTATTCTAATCTTTCTATCCCATTATCCCATACATCTTATACAACAATCTGTCCACAGCTTTAACTACACCTTTGCCATATCCATTGAGAGTAACGCAGTTATTCTTTATATCTATGCTTGTTGGTGTTGTTGCATTCACGTCATTAAACACAATTAGAGGCAAAGTTTTATTCTCGCAGGTTAATACAGCGATTTTCTTGCATGCTTCATTCTGGTCTGTTGTACAGGCAGGCAGTAACCTTACATCAAGCACCTGCATCATATTTGTTCTTATCTCGTGATGCGCAAGGTTAATTAGGTCAAGATTATTGCTGTTTGGATCGAAACTAAAGTATGCAAGATTAGGAAATTGTGTTTCGTTTATATTAAATTCACTGTATTCACTTAACGTATTATTATAAACATACATCATTTGCAGGAACTGATTAATATCACCATTAACAGGTATGTCCTCTAATTCTTTTGGCCCATAATGTAATGGAATGTCATATTTTATTTTTGTTGACGGATTAAGAATTTGCGTATACCACATATAACCAGTAGTATCGCTGCCGATTCTGACAAAACTGTATTGATTGTACAAATAATTATTCTCATCATCCTTTCCATCCAAAACATCCTGATGCAGTTCATTTATTGTTTTTGGTACTTCTTTGAAAATAGATGGAATAGCTAATATAAGAATTAAAACAATAACAGCAACACCAACAATTACACCTAGAAGCTTGTAATCACTGAACCAGCTTTGCTCCTGAACTTCTTCTACATCTTCTCTTATTTTAATATCATCTAATGATTCATCAGATAGATTAGTTAGATTCTCTTCTTGTTTAGTTTCTTTAGATTTTAGTGGATTATTTCTTAGATTATTTTCTTTATTAGTTTCTGTTTTATTTCCTATGTTATATTCTGTTTTATTTCCTTTGTTATATTCTGTTTTATTTCCTATGTTATGTTCTGTTTTATTTCCTTTGTTATGTTCTGTGTTATTTCCTTTGTTAGTTTCTTCGAACTTATCAAATTTATTAGCCATTGTCACTGCCTCCTTAACACTGCGCTTGCAAATTATAGGCGATATTTTCTAAAATTACAAGGAATCGAATCTTCCTTAAAATTTAATGAATATTTAATAGGCCTATTTCATCACACCATACAATCCATACCTTATCCTGTCGAGAATAGCATTAAACTCAACCCCGCCTGATGCATATAAATAAATACAATTATTTTCATTCAAAATTAAGGTTTCATTATAACTCTTAATATATATGACAGGAACAAACTGCGTTGCATTGTTGCAGTCAATAAACGGAAGCGCTTGATAATTGCCTGTGTTATTTGTCACACCAACAAAAGGATACATATTAAATTCATTCAGGAAAGAATCTCTAATCTGAAAACGCATTAATTCGACATTTTTAATGTATTTATCAGTTGGCTCAAATGTAATATAAATCATCTTTGAATTATTTAAAGTAGAAATAACATCATCAGAAACATTAATCTTTTCCAGAAAAGAAGGATGATAATTAAATTGTATCCAGTTATCATTCATTTTTCCGAATATTTTATTGTTAGTGTCTGCCCTAAATCTGAAATGATTATAATTATCTAGTGAAGTAGAGCTGCCTTGCCATACTGCCAAAAGGCTGGATACCATTACAAAAACAATAATTATACCAATTACGTTTTTTTTATTGAATACCTTGTTCTCTGGCTTTTTGTTGATTTTATTAAATACCATCTTACACCCTTTTTGTTGTTTTTTGCAGTATATTTTTAGTAATATTTTCTAAGAGTATTAAATATATAACGCAAATTCTTCTTCTTTTATTTTTGCTAGTTCTAAAACTCCTTTTAATGTTCCTAGTTTAAGTTCTTTATGGTTTGGAACCACTGTTCCGACTGAACCATTTTGTGTTTCTTTACGAAGAATTACATGGCTGCCTTTTTGTCGTACAAGAGAAAAACCAAATTTGTTGCAAAGAATTTTAATACACTCTTTACCAGAAATCTTTTTAAGCTTTGACAACCTCTGCCACCTCAAAAGTAGTTAGAAGAGGATGTGTTGACTTTTTTAAAGGAAACTCTTCTAAATAAAGTTCTGTTGCTTCTTTTAAATTATTTATAGCGTCGTTTATAGTTTTACCCTGGCTAACAGTACCAATTTCAGGGCATTTTGCCACATACATATCTTCCTCATATTGAATAATTGCAGTAAATGTTCCCATGATAATATAAAGTATAGTTAATTATATATAAAGGTTGTGGATAAAAATTGTGGTAATCATAACAAATGTTACAACCTAACAAATGTATAAAAAAACATTTAAATTCATAATGATGTTTGATATTAATGGGTGTGTAAGATAGAAAAATCTAAAACAACAAACAATAAGTTAAACCTCAAGCATATTACAAGGCCAATCATCAAAATAGATGATGTCTGGAAGATTTACAAGATAGGAGAAGTTGATATTTATGCTTTGCGCGGGCTTAGCTTAACCATAAACCATGGTGATTTTGTCGCAGTTATGGGGCCAAGCGGCAGCGGGAAAAGCACTGCTGTAAATATGATTGGCTGTTTAGACATTCCTACAAAAGGCAGGATTTTTCTTGACGGGCAGGACATATCTCATTTAACTGAATCTGATCTGGCGCAAATTCGAGGCAAAAAGATCGGTTTTGTTTTTCAGCAGTTTAATTTAATACCAACTTTGACTGCATTGGAAAATGTAATGCTGCCAATGATTTTTCAGGGAACACCTGAAGAAGAAAGAAGGAAAAAAGCAAAAGAACTTTTGGAAAAGATTGGTTTGGGAGATAGAATACACCACAAGCCATCTGAATTAAGCGGTGGGCAGCAGCAAAGAGTGGCGATTGCAAGAGCATTAAGCAATGACCCGCAGATTATCCTCGCAGATGAGCCAACAGGCAACCTTGACCAAAAAACAGGCAAAGAGATTATTGCGCTTTTACGCCAGCTTCATGAACTTGGAAAAACAATTGTGCTCGTGACTCATGACCATGATGTTGCAGAGTATGCAGAAAGAATTGAAAAATTAATGGATGGAAAGATAGTAAGCATTGTCAAGGGGAAGAATCATAATCATCAGCACACAGATAAATAGTATGTGCATAGCTCTTTTAAGGATTATGCTACTGCCTCAAATTTGTTGCAGTGGCATTTTAATTTATATTTACAAGGAACGGAAATC
>JACQSP010000116.1 GCA_016205905.1 Candidatus Woesearchaeota archaeon | reverse complement strand
TAAAAAACAGCTGACGACAAACGACCTACGACTAACGACTTACTAATTTCATCATGAACGTGTCCAATCAAGTAGGAAATAAAAAATAGATGATTATAAAACAGGTGGCTTAGTCCAAGAACGAAACAAATATATATTAATCTTACACCTTATTATTTATTTTTGAAATAATAATATAACCAATAATTATCAACAACAAGATTCCACATATAACTATAATACTTATTATAATTAATTTCATATCACTGCTATTTTTATCATTAGGAACAATATCTAAAGGGATGTCATCTATCTGATTTGGAGAAACTTCATTGTCTGAAATATTAAAATGAAGCCAATACCTGCCAACATCCAGCTTATTAGGCAATTTAAAGCTAATGATTTTAAAGCTGAAGGGTTTAACATTTGTCTCTTCTTTGCTTTTTAGATTATAAAAATATATCTTTTGTGTTCTTGTAATGTCTAAAAACTCAGCGTTAATCTGGGGTGTAGCCATAATATTACCTATGTTATTAATAGGTATTTCAACAATAAGTGGTTCATCTTCTTTATGTTCAACACCTTCAGGAAATTTTGCAGCATCTAAAACATATTTTTTAATGGCCTTATTTGTGACACTTAATTGTATATCCAACGGAAGCCGAACTTCAAAGTTAATATTGCTGTCTTGTTGTGCCATTTCTTTTGTTAAAACACCATTTACAAGAAAAGAAAATAATCCGTGAGCAGTGTAATTACTAAATTCTGCATTTTTGGGAACATTAATTATAACTTTAACAACTATCTCTTCAGTGTTTTCTGGAAAAATAAATGGATTGCCCCTGTCAAGAGTTATCCATTCATTGATTTCATTATTGTCTGTGTTAAACATTACAGTAACAGGTATGTTTTCTTTCGCTTTTGCCAATAATATCTCTTTTTCCAAAACAGATCCTTGCAATAGATTTTGCTCGCTTATAACAATCGGACTGATGCCATAACTTAATGCAGATGGCAAAAATATCATAAACAATAAAAGAAGAATAAAAGAATTAAACTTAATTTTATTTGACATTTTCAACTATTGTATATTCGCTTCATTAGCTTCAACATGAGCTTTTTAACCTTCTATTAACTTTGCTCCTTACTTCATAATCTCAGTTTAATTATGTAAGTTAGGTAAACTTAACCGTAAACTTAACCATGAGTTCTACTTTTTAGGTTTTGTTTTCTTTGTTAACTTTGAGTTTGTTTCCTTTATCTCTTCTTTGTGTGTTCTGTGCAGGATTAAATAAACTATAATTAACACGACAATGAATATTAATAATATAATTATCAAATCCATTGTGTTTGCAAACAGTTTTGGCTCAGCTAATTGCGCTTGTTTCTCTTCAACTATAAAATCTGTTTCAATGGTATTTGAAATTTTGTCGTCGTATATAACATACGCTTTTAACGTAAACTTACCATCTTTTTTTGCAAGATAGGTAATAGACAATTCGGCAGAATTTCCAGAGTTTACCTGTGATGGTTCACTCATTAAGGTTTCAACCAATTCATTGTTTTGATATAATTCTGCAACAAGTTTCGCACTGACTATACTGCTGTCTTTATTGCTGAACAATCCTTTAAATTTCGTTTCCTCATTTAGTTTTAGAGAACTTGGCGCATTAACTTTTTCTAAAAAGCCTGTTTGCATAGTATTTTTTGGTTTTTTAATTTCAAGAGGCAGTTCAGTTGAGTAAACTAATAAATTATTGTCAAAAACATCTACTTTTGCATCATAATAACCTTCTTTCAAAGTATTCTCAAAAGTGTATACTGTATCACTTATAGTGAAACTAGGAATTACTTTGTTTCCTTTAGATAAAGAACTATATATTAATTCATTTTCTTTTGTAAATATACTTAGATTAACAGTCAAAGGTAGAAGTTGAACATTGCCTTTATTATTTATTTTAAGGCTAAGCTGCAATGGAGTTTCTTCTGACGTTTGCGGTAGAGTTGCACTTAATATTTCAAATGATTTCTTGTCTACTCCTATTACAAAAAGGTCAACATCTGCCTGCGCTGCCATTTGAACATTGCTTCCAACACCACCATTTGTCTGGACTTTTGGCGCAGAAACAATCATTAATCTAAAATTAGTTTTATGCTCACCATTCGGCGCATCATTAGGAATTTTAACGTTAAGAAGGACATCATAATGTGTACTGCCTTCAGGAACACTAATTTCATAATTATTGCCCGCTTTAACTCCTTCTGCTGGAACAATCCATCCATTAAGATAGTCATCTTTAAACTCAACAAGAATCCTGCCATTCTCAACACTGCCATAATTCACAGTAATTGAGGTCTGAAAACCAGATCCTTTCTTTAAATCTTCTTTGTATATAGTTACAGGACTTATTCCAAAAGCATAAACTATGACAGCGAATAAAGAAAGCGAAAACAGAAATAGAATTAATAATGCAATAGATTGATACTTCTGTTTAAACATAATTCTCCCCTCTTTTTTTAATTTAATAAATTAATCAATAAAAATAATGAAGTAAATAAATAAAAATTAAATGCAAAGTTTTACGTTGCCGCATTATCAGCAGCAGTGGTCAAGACTACTGTTCCTGTACACGTACCACCTACACCATTTGCAGGAATCAGCAGCCCCCAGTAAATTGTTTCATTTGGATAATTCAAAGATTTTGTATTTATAGCAGTAGTAGTTGTTTGGCTTACAAAATCAAGCTTTTCTAAATTAAGTGTTGAGTTTGTTACATCATCATCTGAAAGATTGTTTCCACTAGCTCCATAAACGAACTGGTTTTTGAACATGTATTCTAAACTAGTGTTGCTAAGATTACCAGTTGGTGTGCAATTAAAGGAAAGATGATCTTTTACTGAAACACCATAGCCACTAACAGCAAGATCAAATTTATTATTGCCTGAATTATTTAATTTAGTGGTTACGTTTTCTTTAGTAGCTCCTAATGCTAAAGAGCCGAAGGCAATAGAAGTATTAAACTCTAGATTTAAGGCTTGCGCAATTTCAATAGTATCTGTTCCACTTGTACCTGCTCCTGCTTGATCACTACCTGTGATGTTGCATGTCCATGTTGTTCCAGAAAAAGGTCCTGCATCTGTTGGGTCGACAAAAGACTGAACAGTAAACGTGCAGTTATATGCTACAGTTGTATCTGTTCCGCCTGTACAAGTATCCGCTGCATCTGCTACGCATGTGCCATTTTGGTATCTATTCGACCAATTTAAAGCCCCAGCTAAACCACTTTCTGGATTGGCTAAATTAGTTCTGTAAAAAAGTCCGGAAACTGGGTTAACTTCAACACATCCATTTAAATCTGTGATAGTAGCTGCACAAGTAAGCCTTTCTGCTGTTCTTGCTAAACCAACTGTTTCTGTCGCAGCGCCAGCACTCATGCTTACACTGGATGCAGAAGGTAGAGAATTAGTTACAGTAGCGCTAGTTACAGCTGTTGCAAAACCAGTGATCGATGGAGGTGATGAAGATTCAGTTATTTTTACGTTTGACTTTAACGTGAAATAGAATATACTGCCAATTATTATAATTATAATAATAGCAAGCAAAATTAAAAAGAAATATATAAATACTTGTTTCTGTTTTGGCATAATCTCCCTCTTTAACCTTTTTTTAAATTTCTAAATATACTAACTATTAATAGTTATAACAATAACTAATTTTACTTCAAATAAATATATATATCTCCTCTTTTATATTAATTATTTATATACTTTTCGTTTTGAGGTATTTAATAAGTCACTATAATTTATATCCCCCTACTAAAAATCATATTCTGACTTATTACTTACATTTGTGGTGTATAATTAATGTCAAAGATAAAAAAAGAGGAGTTATGGAAGATTGTATTAGTTATAACTGTTTCCTGCTTTGTTTTGATAACTCTTATTTTAGGAATAATACTGGAAACACAGTTTAATCTAAATAAGCTAACATCTGCTAATTCCCAATCCAACAAGCTAGAAGAAGAAAATGCTGTAACAGCAATGGTTGGATATACCACCACAACTGTTAGTGTACAAATCTTAAATGCAAAGCCAACCATTGCCTCTTTTAAATCATATTCTACCTATACTAATTATCATAATCTTACACAAAATGTTGTTTCAACTCTCTTTTCAATTTGCAGTGATACTAACACAGGCATAAACATATATTTTACTTTAAATTATACTGACAACAATATATACAAAGATGTTTCAGAGCGAGGCAATATTTGGTTTAGAATACAGACAGTATATACTAATGGCAGTATTGACCCGCAGTTTGACAGTGGATATTTTCTGGGAAAATTTATAGATGGAGAAAATGTAAATGGTGGTTATAATGGCTCCTATATAATATATAATTCAAACTTTACAAACACCAACCAAAATTTCTCTGTGACTGCAAAGATTTTTGATGGTGATGATACTGTATATTCTACATCTCTGGAAAATCTTAACATTCAAATACAAAAAACAGATTGTGCAGCGCAGCAAGGTGGAAAGAAAAAACAAGCAGCTGCTTCAACGCTTCCTGTTTCTTTACAGCCAGAAGAAAAACCCTTTGGAAAAATTCCTGAAAAAAAACCAACAACATCAATACAAATACCGCCTGTTATTGAGACACCTATGCCAACAGAGATGATTGAAAAAGAGGGGTTGGAGCAAATAGAATTTATACCTAGTCAATTATTAGAAATGCTGAAATATGATTATACTGTAAAAGCAATCGTTGCAATAAACGAAGAGCTTGATGAGCAGATAAGCAAGATGGAAGAAGAAATGGCAGACAAAGAAACCATTGAACTAATTAGCAAAGAAGAAAGACAGGAACTATCTGTTTCTTTAATGAACCTACTTGGAGATATAAAAGACTTGTCAAGAATAGAAAAAGAAGAAAAAATTGATGATGCCATAGAGCAGGTTATAGAATCAGCCAAGACAAATAATGGTTTTAAAACAGAACTTAAAGAGAGCAGAATAATTGGCAATTTCATTAAATCTGCAATTAATTTACCCAAGTATGAAGAAACACATAAAAAAGATGTAAACCTTAATGTAAACGAACAAATTAAGTTTGTTGTAGATGATGTTAGGCATAAACTTGAGATTGAAGCCAGTAATGATCATGACGCAGAAATTATCGTTAAGTCAGAGCCTATTAAATTATTAATGAAAGTTGGTGAAAAGAAGGAAATTGATATAAATAATGATTTTATTAATGATATTGCCATAACATTATTAGGTATTAATGGAGGCAAGAAGAAGGAAGTGAAAGTTTCAATAGCTTCTTTAAATGGAAAGATGATTATTGAATCTAAAAAAACATCTTATATGTTTGTAAGTTATATTTCAAAAATTAGCGATGCTGAATGGATAGGCATATTTACTGTTATTTTGCTTGTATTTGCAGTACTGCTGCATTATTGCCTTGTATTTAAGAATAAGAAAATAAAGAGAACAAAAGTGAAAATTAAGAGATAAAAGGAAGAAGATAAAAAATATCAGAAAAATTATTGTTACAAATTTTCATTATGATCATATAGGCAATGCTGACCTTTTTCCTAATGCAATGTTCTTTGCTTAAAAGCAGAAAATAAACGATTTCAAAATATTTTGTCCTCGACATGATTATTAGAAAAATAGTATTTGTCTAGCTGATTTCCTGTTTCTTAATATTCTTAATATTTTTTTCGTACTTAACACGTTTGTGGAACGCAGTCCACCGTCTCATGAATAAAAAGGTAAGAAGTTAGAGGTATAAGGTAAGAGGG
>JACQSP010000130.1 GCA_016205905.1 Candidatus Woesearchaeota archaeon | reverse complement strand
TTTTCCACACTTGCGTATGGAAAAAGAGCCTAACACAGTTAAGTGAAATAAATTTTGGCCGCCTTAGAACTCTATTCTATTATATCAGCAACTACAGCATCATTTAATCTAATAATCTCTTTTGTCTTCAATTCAAGGAGTTTGGTTCTTTCTCCACCTCCACCATATATTGATTCATACTGCACTAACTTTTTGTCTAAAATAACTTTCATTTTATGTTTATGATGGACCATGGGGGTTGCTCCAAGCAAATAACCTGAATAATTCTCTGCTTCTTCGAATGGAACCATTCTAACTTTTTTTATACATGCAGCTTCTTTAACTTTAGAAAAACTTAATTTACAATCCCCAGGAATAATCGCAAGAATTGGATTTTTATCTTGATCTAACAAAACCAAAGCCTTTGTAACACGATTTAATTCAATACCTGCTTTTTCAGCGGCATCAGCAGTATGAATCGTCTCAGGTTTGTCTACAAAATTATACCAAACTCCCTCTTGTTTAAGATATTCTTCTAGTTTCATATAATAACTAAAATAACACAAATATAAATAATTATCGGCGGTCAAAATTTACTCTACGGAAAATCAAAGATTTTCCTTGCCCCGCTGCGCTCTCCTCCCTTCGGTCGTCGGGGCGTATAACAAGGGTTATGTTTAATTGGATTTGAGTTTTAAGAACGAGGCTTTCCTTGACGATAACAAATTGATTGTTAAAATTTATGAGGGGGCTTTGGCTTAACGATGAACTAACACCTGAATCTACAGAAGTCCACCATTCAGTAGTCTAAACTTTTTAGAGGTATTCCAGAGCTGTTGTAATTTATCAAAATTCTCGTCTGGATTCCGCATTAATCGTGCAAGATCATCTATCTCTTTCAATTCTTTCTCTGATAACTTCCCAAATTTTTCATAAGTAGCAATTTCTGGTACATGAATATACGTTATTTCACTATTCATTAAACAATGAAAATCATAAAAAAGCGACCATAAAACAACAATTAGTCCTCTTTCTGGCTTTGCATTCCAGAACCTATTTTGGTCTTCCTTTTTTATCCTGATGTTCAGCCATGCATCTGCTGGATAATCAAATTTTTCATCTGGAATGTTATACGGATCAAAATCATCATTTAAACTCCAACTTCCATCAACATCAATGGTAATCCATCTTTTTTCTTTAGAATTCCAATATTGATTTATCCAATGATCAGCACTAACTTTTCCTAAACTGCCCATGTTAAAATAGGGGGCGTGGCCAGCACGAACTCTACAGTGGATTCCTTTTGATTTTAGAATAGAAGCCATTAAGATTGCCACAAATCGACACGTCAGTACTAATTTATCTTTTTCAGAGCGATTGTTAACAAAACCACGCTCATCTCTCCTATAAAGTTCAGCTACTATTGCTGAGGCAGTTACAAAAATATCATCTTCTGGCTGCCGATACCATGGGACTTTAGTCATATCTCCAAATTTTTTATCAGCATTCGTTCCAACATTTCCTGCTTCTAAAGTTGTTCTATGGATAATCTGCTTTCTCACTAATTCTCCTATTTTTCTTACATCATTAGGAAGATTTTTTTTGAGAAGATATTGATATGGTCCCGGATAAGTGTATTGGGAAAATTCAAGATAATGGTTAATGGTTTTTTTGTTCATTTTTCTAAAATATCCGCCACTTTGTTAATAAACTTCCTCGCATCATCCAGCGTCATTTCTGCCAAATGCTTTTCAAAAGATACACTTCCCGAATAACTTGCTTTTTCTCGTCGTTCCTTTGCTCTGCCCATTTCTTTTATTTCTTCTTCGCTTAATTCCAAAATTGTAGAAATGTTTTCAATATCTTTTTTCTCCAACGTTTTTCCCAAACATTCTTTACAAAGAACACAAATCGTAGCTAGATGAGTACCTGCTTTGTAGCCAATTTTATAGAGCAATGCCATAGCAGCGTGATACATTGCGTAGTATGCAATAACAATAACCCAATCATAATACGTTTCATCATCTATACGTTTATTGATGTTTGTCTGATTTTGAACAGTGAAGTTGGCAAAATCTAGATTATGATACGATTTATCAAGATGAATTTTTGAAAGAGAAGTGGAGGATTCGATTTTTCGAACAATATGCTGCCTAATATATTTCTTGAAGTCTCGATTAAGCGTTTTACTATTCTCCAACCAGATTTGCCACTTTTTTGGTCTTTCTTCGTTCATGTTAGCACCATCTTGAAAAATAATTCTGCTCCTTCAATTAAAATATGATGTTCTATCGCTTGTTTAGCCAACTCATTTTTTTTCTTAAACTCATCCATAGTCATAAAATAGGGACTTATTTTTAAGCCTGTCCGTCCGTTTACTAAATCGATAACATCCTCTACTTTTTTGATATCGCTCTGAGAAACACTCTCTTTCAATAAAAGTATGTCAATATCAGATACTTTTGTTGCATATCCTTTTACAATCGAACCAAAAACAAACATAACTGAATAATCAGTATATTTCTCTTTAAACATATCTAAAGCCCTTGAAAGCGTCTTGTTTTTGACAAGAAAAAGCACTGTACGACCATATTCCACCATTCCCAGCGTAGCATAGACCAAAGAAGTTCTTTTTAGCGAATAATACTTAACGTTAGCTTCCTTTCTTACCTCGAGAATCCCCTGTTTAACCAACTTCCTCAACACCCTTAAAGTCCTTGGTCGAGTCAATTTAGCTACTTTTAACAATTCAGCAAAATAATGCTTCTTAAGATCAAGAAATACCTCTAGTATCTTCGCTTCCGGTAAACTTAATATAGTATGGTTAACGTACATATTGGTACGAATAACGTACACTACTATTTAAAACTTTTGTTTGAGAACGCCAAAGCCCCCCTTTATCTATTGTCTTTATGTGTCGCTTCGTTCCTTTGATGGACGGACTCCAAATTTACTTTGAATTTTTCCTCCGCTTCGCTACGGAACGTTGCACTAAAATTCAAGTCCTATCGGACGAGTTTAACAGGAATTAAGTCCAATAAAATTTTCCAGAATTAATTAAAAATTGCAACCTCTAATACTTTACTTCTGGTGGATTACTCATATTATATCCTACTTCTTCTAACGTTTTTCTGAATTTTGGTTGCAAATGTCTTTCAGACCATCTGTCATTTCCCCTATAATTTGCATAAAAATTAGAGATGAACTCATCAACAGCTTGAAGTTGATCAACTGGTTTAAGATTACCAAATGTATAAAAATGATTAAATCTGTCTAATGGGCTCCTTCCTAATCTTTTGTTCTCATCAATAATTTTTGCATTCTCATCTAAATTCCAATCAAAATTTGAAATATTAAGATGAGTCATATCTAACATTCGGTGAAGCTTATCCGAAGTATCATACTGGCATGTTGCAGATTGGATAATCTTTTCTCTTTGCTCTGGAGGCAAATGATTAAAAACATCATGTAATGCTTCGTGTATCATTGTCCAATAATTTATCATTTCTTGTGAAAGTAATAAGGCTCTTTGAACTTCAATTCCATATTCCTTCTTCAAAGCTTCGCTTATTCTTGTGTAATGTTCATCAAGAATCCAGGTATGGTCTTTAGCGATATATAATCCACGACAGCTAGATAGAAAACCTAATGGCTCTTCAGTTAATCTTTGATAAAAACCATCTAAATCCTCCAATAATACAAAATCCAAATCTGATGGTATTAATTCTTTGTTCACATAATGTTTTAAGGGATGCCCAATTGATTTGATATGCCAAGGGATCACTAGTAGCTTGACACATTAGTTTTGATACATTACTTTGACGACAATAATGTTTTATAATTAAGTTGTCGTGGTACTAGTCTTTTAGCTAATCCTTCCGTTGTCCCATTTGTTCCAAATCTATATATTTCAACTTTTTTAGGCATATGTTATAGAT
>JACQSP010000112.1 GCA_016205905.1 Candidatus Woesearchaeota archaeon | reverse complement strand
TTACTATAGTGGTGGACTTTAATACTAGTATCTATTTAGTTAAAGTCCACGAATATAGTCACGGAACTACATGTGTAATTATTAATGTCCGTGACTATACATTTGCCGAACATAACTAATTTTATAAGTAATTTATGTTCGGCATTATAAACAAATTTATCCGATTATTTAATTCGCCAGCTATATATCACATAAACTTCACATAAACCGCTTCAATTCTTCCAACTGATTCAGCAATCCTTCTTTTGTCGTCATGAGAAAATCTCTCTAATGCTTCCTTTAATCTTTTATAATTATCTTCTTTTCCTAAAATAGAAGTATAAGTGCCATTAGGACTTGAAGTATGATAACTTAAATTGGTTACTGGATCACTTAACGCTTCTTCAAGTTCATCAAGATCATTTAGTATATTACTGCCTAAAACCTGTCTGGTTCTTTCTTTTGACACACAGACAATTCCTGCTTTTTCAATTTCTCTGTTTGAAGCACTGCACCAATATAACAACAAATCAATTAAGCGTTTATTAAAACGTGATACATGCCCCGCATCCATTTCAAATGCTCCGCAATGATAAGATGATGTTGCAAGAAGAATCCCTCCTGATTTTACTTTTAATATTGGCAATTTCAGCCTTTCTTCTAACCTAATTTTATATGGGTCTTCACTTAATGTAAATGTGTCAATTGTTGAAGAAATACCATCACTAAACACACTTCCAAAGAAAAAAACCAGGTCATATTCCTGCTCTCTTAGTACACTCTCGTCATGATTAATTAACGCAATGTCTCCCAAGTATAATTTAACTTTATTAACTTCGCCAGCCATATGCGGAATGTAAACTTTGTTTCCTTTCTGCTCGCATTGTTTTAGATAACTATCTATTCTCTCTCTTTCGCTGGTGTATAGTTTACTAAAAGCGCCGCAAACCGTCGCATCTAACGCAGATGGCATTGCGCCTAAAACAGCTAATGCCTGTGATTTCTGAAGATGATGCCCAACGCCA
This sequence comes from Candidatus Woesearchaeota archaeon, assembly GCA_016205905.1. Classification (GTDB taxonomy): domain Archaea; phylum Nanobdellota; class Nanobdellia; order Woesearchaeales; family DSVV01; genus JACQSP01. The sequence continues at coordinate 8,427 of JACQSP010000112.1, read as the reverse complement.
ACTTCGAGCGAAGTAAGGCCATTATAAGAACTACAATTAGAATTATTAGACACATCTGAAGCATTTGAACCATCTTGAAAATTCTCGATTCCTAATATCGGCAGAAATCTTCTCCAGAATCGTTCCAGATTATTAATTCTTATAAAATAATCTGGTCTATTTATGTAAGTAACATTAAATGGGCTACCTGATGTTTCATCTGTGATTTCTAAATTAATTAAATCCATAAAAAAACAAAAATTCAGCATATATTTAAATCTTTCGTTTTTTTATCACTTAAAGGTACTAAATAAACTTTTCAGCACAAACAATTAACTTTATAAATAACCCCTATTTTCATAGGTGTATTAACTTAATAATAACTCAAATCCCGAAGACTATCGATGTTAAAAGAGTAAGATACACGATAGTGGGGCGATGGGGTGCTGTAAATGGAAAAGGAAAATATAAAAAAAGTATTAGAAGAATTGAAAAAGAATTCTAAAAAGCGCAAATTTAAACAAAGTTATGACCTAATTATTAATCTGCAGGGTTTGGATTTAAAGAAACCTGAGCAGCACGTAGATTTCTATACTAGTTTGCATTACGGGAAAGGCAAAAAGCTGAAAATCTGCGCATTTGTCGGACCTGAGATGAGTGAAGAAGCAAAGAAGGTTTGTGATTTAACAGTTAATGTTGATGAATTCAATAATTTAACCAAGCAAGCAGTAAAGAAAATGGCAAATGAGTTTGATTATTTCATTGCTCAGGCAAACATAATGGGAAAGGTTGCTGCTGCATTTGGTAAGGTTCTGGGTCCAAGAGGAAAGATGCCAAACCCAAAAGCAGGTTGTGTATTCCTTCCAAAGGCTCAGCTTCAGCCATTATATGATAAACTGCAAAAAACAATAAGGGTATCAGCAAAGACTGCATTAATGATACAATGTGCAGTTGGAAAAGAAGACATGAAAGATGAAGAGATTATTGATAATGTAATGACCATTTACACTCAAGTTGTTAATTCATTGCCAAATCACGATAATAATATTAAACTGGTTTCTTTAAAGCTTACAATGAGTAAGCCAATGAAGGTGGCGTAAAAATGACAGCGACAAATTCTATTAATACTAATACAATGACAACACAAATTAAAACAGTTGCTAAAACTACGAATAAAGCCAAAACTCATGGAACTTCAAAAATTGCGCCAAAAAAAGACGCAGCAGTAAAAAAATTCGTTCAATTATTTAAGACTTATCCAATAGTTGCAGCTTTGAACATGGAACTTCTTCCTGCAAGACAATTGCAGGTAATGAGAGCATCATTGAGAGGCAACTGTGAAATGTTCATGGCAAAAAGAAGAGTTATGAAGATTGCATTTGAACAAATAAAAAATGAAGTAAAAGGCATTGAGCAGCTTGTACCTCATCTAAAAGGTATGCCTGCTTTACTTTTCACGTCTCAGAATCCTTTTAAATTATACAAAACACTGGAAAAAAGCAAATCATCTGCTCCTGCAAAAGCAGGACAAACCGCGCCAAAAGATATTGTGGTAAAAGCAGGCGCAACAAGCTTTGCTCCAGGCCCAATTATAGGAGAGCTTGGCCAGATTGGTATAAAAGCAGGAATTGAAAATGGAAAAGTTTCCATTAAACAGGATTCTGTCGTCGTGAAAGAAGGCGCTGTAATCAGCGACAAGGTAGCTGCATTATTAACAAGATTGGGGATAGAGCCAATGGAAATTGGTTTGAATCTAACAGCATTATATGAAAAAGGAATGATTTATACAAAAGACGTACTTGCAGTTGATGAGAAAGAATATGTTCAAAAAATAACAGATGTAAGCACATCCTGCTTTAATTTAGCTATTGAGATTGCTTATCCATGTAAGGATACTATTGAATTATTAGTGCAAAAAACATTCAATGATTCAAAAGCAGTTGCTTTAGAGGCAAACATCATGGCAGACGCTGTTGTTGGTGATTTGCTGGCTAAAGCAGAAAGAGAGGCTATGAGTGTCAAAGCTGAAGCGAAACAGTAAGTTAATGGGTAAAACCATAGAAAGCCCCATCAGGTGGGGGTTAGCGAAGCGTAACCCGCACAATCTTGGTGAAGCTTGATAAAGATTCGCAGAACGAGAGGCTTTAAGCGTTAAAGCTGAAGCGAAACAGTGATACGATTAACTTAAGCAAATTGTATACTCTTTAAGATTGACAGTAGAAACAAAAGAATATTAAAAAGATAAAAAACAAGAAAAGAACAAAAAATGATGATACAGGAGGGAATTTAAAATGGAATACATATATGCCGCAATGTTGTTACACAAATTAGGACACAAAGTAGACGAACATGCTGTTAAAAAAATATTAGAAGCAGCAGGCGCTAAAGTTGATGATGCCCGCGTTAAGGCATTAGTTGCAGCTCTTGAAGGAGTTAATATTGACGAAGCAGTCAAAAAAGCAGCAATTGCACCAGTCGCAGCAGTAGCAGCTCCAGCTCATGAAGGAAAGAGTGAAAGCAAGAAGGAAGAAAAGAAAGAAGAGAAAAAGAATGATGAGCAGGCAGCAGCTGGTTTAGGTGCGCTGTTTGGATAAATGTTATTTATTTGCCTTTTATTTTAATTATTTACTTTTTTATTAATAGTTAGTTAAAATTTGATTTTTTAATAAGCAAATAATGGGAATAATTTGTAAGAAGCAAGCTGTTTAAGGGATTCAATATTTTTATACAGCATCTCAGATTGCTTTTTAACAAAACAACGATGTGAAAAAGGATGTTATCAATAGAAGAAAAAAATGTATTATTAAAAAAGCTGAATGAAAAAAAAGAGATAGTTCGGCAACTTCGTTCTAAGCTCAATGAAATCCACGAGCAAAAAGAACAGTGGTTTAAGGAGAAGGACAAGATTTCTGGCGAGATTAGGAAGAATATAGGCCAAGTAAAGGATTCTAAAACAAAAAGAGACACGCTTTCTACAACTGTAAAGAAAAACAAGGAAACGAGAGATGAGATTAACAACCAAATAAAACAGAAGATAGATGAGCTCAAAGCCCTTGAAAAGGAAAAATCAGATATTATTGCCAAGTATCATATTCAGGAAGATCCTATGCAGATAAAGAAGATGGTTGAGCATCTAGAGTTTACACTTGAAACAAATGTCATGAGTTTTGACAAAGAAAAAAAACTGATGGACCAGATTAAGGCGTTGAAAAAGAGATACAAAGAGGCTGATAAGGTAAGCACAGTTTGGAAAAAGATTCATTCACTTTCTAAAGAAATAGAAACATTAAAGCAGGAATCAAACTTATTTCATAGGCAGGTGCAGGTTCAGGCAACACAGAGCCAGGAGAAGCATGAAACCCTAATTGAGTCATCTAAAATTATAAAAGACCTGAAGAAAACTGAACTTGAAGCTTATGACAAATTTATGGTGTTGAAAACCCAGTTCACTGAAGTTAATGCCAAGCTTAAGGAAGAATTGAAAGAGCTTAATTCTATTTATGAAAAGCTGGATATGAATAAAGAAGAGATAATAGGTATGAAAAAAGAAAGGCAGAAGAAAACTTTGAATGAGAAGAGAAAAGAGGTTGGTGAAAAACTAAAACTTGGCAAAAAGCTTACTACAGAAGATATTCTTGCATTCCAGAGTATTGACGACGATGAAGATGATAGTGATGATGAAAGCGAGAGAGATAATAAAGATGCGAAGAGAGATTATAAAGATATTGAAGAGGAGACAGAAGAAATTAATGAAAAAAAAGTAGATGAGAAAGCAGAAGAGAAAAAAGAAGACGCTACAGAAAAAAGGGAAGATGTTAAAGAAAAAAAGCAAGAAATTACAGAAGAAAAAGAAGAAGAAGAATTAGAGGAAGAAGCAAAAGAAGAAAATATTGAAAAAAAAGAAGATAATCAAGAAAAAGAGGTAACAAATTAAATCATGATACGGGCAGTTGTCTTTGATTTGGATGGTGTTTATTTTTCTGATTCTGCGGCTGATAAATTTATTAATGCAATTTCTTTAAAATTTAATGTTGATGCTGATTCTGTCAAGAAGATATTTCCTAAAAGCGACATAATGTATGAATACAGAAAAGGAAATATTTCAGGGGATAAATTCTGGCATGATGCTGTTGAAACATGGACTTCCAACTCAACAATTAAACAAACAGCCAATCCTATCAAAAATATTGGCTCCAAAACAAAAACACTTATCCAAAAGGCAATCACACAAAAAGCAATACCAAAAGCAATCATATTGAAAGAAATAAATGATATAATAAAAAAAGTATATACTATCAATAAGCCAGTTAAAAACGCTGTTATGAAATTAAGAAAAAAAGGAATATTGACGGTTGCATGCTCTAATAATTTTAAAGAGAGGATTGATGCTCTCGAAGAGAAATTTAATTTTCTGAAAGAGTTTGATTATTGTTTCTTGTCGTATGAGCATCATATGCTCAAACCGAAATTATTTGAAAAGGTATTTGAGCAGATAAACAAGAATAATATGGATAATCTGAAGAATAAACGCAGCGAATGCGCTTTTAAGAACAAAATAGCCAAAGATGAAATATTAATTATAGATGATGTTAAACGAATTACTGATGCTGCCAAACAAATGGGCTTTAAGACAATATTATGTGAAGATGCTGATAAGATTGATGAGTATATGAGAAATGCAGGGATAAGTTTAGATTAGTGGGTTATAGGTAAAAAATGAGTTTCAACAAAATTATTTACACTACCCAAAATTATTTACACTACCTGATTACGCCACCCTACAGAAATATTTTTTTGCAATTAAACTATTTACACTACCGATTAAATTATTTTGCTGTACACCATTACTTTATTGAAAAATGAATCGCTTAAAGCAAATTTATTTTGATAGCCGCTTAAAGAGGCGCGCACAGCCATGGAACCAGTGAATTTAGGCAAATGCATTCCATACCCTAGCTTAAATCGTTCTGGCTGTATGCATTGGCAATTCTTGACTAATGATTCTGGCGGATTATGAGATTCATATGTATTAGGTTCTGCTGTTTGATATTCTGGAAAAAATGTGCATAACAATGGCCTTTCAGAACCTTTTAATTCGACAATAGCAACTAAAAAATCATCTCCAAAAGAAAATTTGGTTATTGGTTTAATTGAACTATATGGATGTTCAGGATTAATATATTCACCAAGCATTTCCTTTGGACCTTCTGAAGTATAAAGGCTTAAGCCTGTGCTTTTGGGAAGATACAGTCCTGCTTTAAATATGCCTAATCTTAATGTTATGTCGTCAAGACTTCTGCTGATAGGATGAATAGGATATTCACCATTATAAACTAATTTTTCTCCATCTTCAGTTATTTGAAAGATGAAATGCGTGAATCCCTGTGAAACACTTGCTAGAACATTGCCTTCTTTTAATACAACATTATGAAATAATAATTCACGCGACGATACTCTCGCACTCTTAGCTAACACCCCTCTTAATGAGATTAATGAAGTTGAATCACTTTCTTCTCTGGACTTAGCATTTAAATCATGCCTTTGGATATCATATCCTGTTGTTAAAAATAATATATCTTTCTCAACAGCTATGCTTGGTTGAGCTTCGATTTCAATTGAGACCTCATTCCTAGATAATACCTCAATAGTGTTATAATCAAATTCAGGCTTCCATTCTTTGGTTATGGTTAATCCTTCAATTTGATAAATCTTGCCAGAAGAATCAAGAACATATAATCTTCCTTTTGAATCATGTGTTAATGCAATTGGAGATGCCTCAATATCAATAATTCCTTCTAAATCAAATGGGTTTTCTTTTCCTTGGTTTAGTTTATCTGCATAACTTTTTTGTTGTTTATGCTCTTCCCTTAATCTAACAGCTGTCGTGTCAAATGAATTTACCCAGCCTGCATACCCTCTTTCAAGGTCTGAGCATAATAATTCAAGTAACCATGAAGATGCATTACCAATGCTTTCAATTTCAAAATCAAACATATTTCTGCGAATCCATTCTGGTGTGATGCCTTTTTCTGTTATTAGTTTTAGAATTTCTGTGCTGGAATTATCTTTAAAGCCAGTTATTTCAATTGGGGCAAAAGAAGTGTTACGGCTTAATAAAGTATAAACCGCAACTTCACACAATGTTTTTCCAGTTAGGCTTCTAAATACCGTTTCATCAAAAAGAAAAATATGTATTCCTTCTTTAGTTTCATAATCATCAACTAATTTGAAATATTTAGATAGAACTTCAAATGTGTCTCTTGGTGTAAAACTAAACCCAGTTCCATACGGCCATTCTGTCATTTAAAGAGGGAATGAACTTCATTTTATAAAGCATTTTGTTTTTCTAAAAAATTAGTAATTATTCATTTCCTGGGCGCAGCCATTGTTCAATAATTTTAAGTTTTTAGTTCCTGGCATGTCCAACCAGTTCACTAAGATAAAATTGTTATTCGTTCATGATAGACTGTTATTCGTTCTTCGTTATTAGTTTTTCGTTACGAATGACTAATAACGAAAAACGAAGAACGAATGATGAAACGAAAAACGAATAATTATTCATGAGACGTGTGGCTTCGCCCACAAACGTGCTGGGGGCGAGAAAAAGATATCAAGAATAGCAAGAAACCTAAAATCAGATGAACAAATATAATTAATATAATCAAAAGGGGGTATATTAATATAATTTAAATGGTACAAACTAAAAGTTAAGAAGAAAAACAGACATTAAATATTCTACTTCTTTTCCATATACCCGCATTTTCCGCAGGTGCTTCTGTTCTTATGGTTTGCCATGAATGTGCCTTGACCGCATTTTGGGCAGGATTTGGTTGACCTCTCAAGTTTGCCGCCTGACACTTTGTACATCTTTGAAACATAAGGAATGTTTGTTGCCTTTGGTTTCTTACTTTTTTCAGCCATGATTATTACCTCGCGAGATTTAATTATTTTTATGTGTTCTCTCTGTTTTTTAATTTAATTGATATTTAACCTATTTTTGTGTTGATTTATTGTCTTCTTACTAATGTAGTTATTATTTCTTTTCTTCTGCTTTTGGTGCTGCCTTTACTTTCTTTTCCATTTTGATTCCTTTATTCTTGCAGACTAATCTTTCTCCTTCCAGCTTTTCCATTAGTTTTTGGTCTTTGTAAACATGAGCAATTATTTTTGATTCTCTTTTTCCATATTTTGTGTAAATATGCCTGATGATTACTAAATTCTCGTCAGCCTTAAGCTTTAATGCAACTTCTTTTCTTAAATTAACTATTGAAGGTGTTTCTTTGTCATAACGAGCAATTATATTAATTCTTGTCCTTGCCAATAAAGGCGTTTCTTTTTGTTTTTGTATTTCTAATTCCATTTTTTCACCAGTATTATTTATTATAATCAGTATTACTTATTATAATATTAATCGATATTAATTATTAGTTTATATTATTGTTTCTATTGTTTCCTTCTCTTAAAATCTCAATAATTTATCTTACTTTAATGGCATATTCGCCTTTGGCAGTAACGCCAATTTGTTTTGCAACAAGTGACTTATTTACATCACCAATAAATAATCTTCCCTGCCAGTTTGTTGAAAATGCATCTCCTTTGCATAAAGGGCATTCTGTTCCGTCTACAAATATTTTGCATCTTTTGCATACTTTTCTTGCCATTTTATTGTGACCTCGTAATTATAGTTTTATTTTTTTCAATTAAATGTTATAACTCTTATTTGTGCTTTTAGTATATTTCTTCTTATTTCTCTTTTGCTTCTTTCTTTTTAGATGGCTCTTTTGTTTCTTTTCCTCCTTTTCCGTCTTTTCCATCTTTTTCAGAATGTTTTTTGTCTTCCATATCAACCCAATCTAATTTGCCCAACCCAAACTGCCTCATTGTAAGCCCAAGTTTTGGATTTGTTGGCTCTTTATAGCTTATAGCAATGATTCTTGCCCTGCATAAATCTCCAATCTTCAGTGATCTTTTTGAATCTTTTCCTGCTAAAACTTTATCTTTTGAGAAGCTTACAAAATCATCCATTGTTTGTGAGATGTGAATCATTCCATCCAATGGGCCGATTGACATAAATGCTCCAAAATCAGCAATATCTTTTATCCTGCCAAGGACAACTTCCTGTAAATCAGGTTTGAATGTTAATAAGTTGAATGTTGTTTTGTAATAAATTGCGCCGTCTCCTGGTATAATTATTCCCTGTTCCATATTATCAATGTCAGAAACATCGATTACAATTCCAACTTCTTTTGAGATGTAACCATCATATTTTTCTCTTATTTGTTTTTGTACTGCTTTCTCCTTATTATCTGCAAATGATGCTGGAGGCACTCTTATATGATCCTCAATCTTTAATTTGTAATACATATTGTCTTCCTCCAATGTTTTTTTATTAATTAGTTTTTAGTTATTAATCAGTTTTCAGTAATTATTTATTTTTTAATAATTTTT
>JACQSP010000117.1 GCA_016205905.1 Candidatus Woesearchaeota archaeon | reverse complement strand
TCAAAAGGAACATCATCAAAATTTTATGACTTAAAACAATTGACAAAAGATAGACATGAATTAATGGGAGGTCCTTATAATTTTAGTTATAATTTAATGATATACAATAAGAAGATATAATCATATTAAAATGATATTAAACTTTACAGGAAGCCATTCTATCTTTCATATATTCTTCCACATATTCCCAATCAATGTCATTAAGAAATTCTACAACATATTTTGCTTTTGTTAAATCTTGAGTTCCTTTGCTTCCTATCTTAACTCCAATACTGTATGCTCCTGCAGCATTTGCAGCCTCGATTCCTACTGCTGCATCTTCGAGCACAACACACTTAGTAATGTCTACATTCAGTGTTTGTGCTGCAACCAAGTATGACTTAGGACTTGGCTTTCCACTATCTACATCTTCGTTGTTGATGATGATATTAAAATCATCACTTAATTTAAGTTTGTCTAGTACAATATCAATCTGTTCCTGAGTGCTTCCTGAAACAAGAGCAATTTTACTATATCGTGCTTTAACTAATTTAATAGTTTCATATGCATAAGGCAGAGCGTCGACATTTTGTAACCTACTATTGTAAACTACCCTATGTTCATACAATAAAACATTAGATGTGAAAGGCAAATCGTGTTCAACAATAACTTCTTCAAAGCTTTCAGAAAGCATTCTTCCAAAAATATATCTTTCTATATCTAATCTTGAAAAAGAGAAATTATGTCTTGCCATTATTTCAATGAATACATCTACAGCAAGGTTCTCACTATCAACAAGAAGACCATCCATGTCAAAAAATATTGCATCAATTGTCATGGTTGTCACCTTTGATAAGCTCTTGTTAGTGAAGAAAACAAGTCAATTATCCTATTCATATCTGCTTGTCTGCATATTGTAATTTTTACAATATTTACTAACTCTTTATGATAATCTGCAATATGCCTTATTCCAATATTTTGTTTTTTGGCTTGCTCTAAAAGCATTTGTGTCATTTCTTCAGGAACCTCGACTAAGGCAAATTCAGTGTCTGTTTCATAGGTTTTGTAAACACTTAATTTTTCGATTTCAGCGTAGAACCTTGTTTTTTGCTCATGTATTAGCCTAGAATTGTCTTGATAGTGTTGTTCTGATTCAAGACAAGCAATTGCAATTAGTTGTGATAGTATATCAAAACCAAGTACCCTCTCTTTATAGCTTATCATTTTTTTGGCATTCTCTCCACACCACCCTTCTGCTAATCTTAAACCACATAATCCATAAAACTTTGAGTATCCTTTTGCTATAAGCAGGTTTGGACATTTCTTTACAAGCGAAGGAATATCTTTCTCATTTTCCTGCCTAAAACCTCTATGCGCTTCATCTAAAAGTACAAGAGTCTCTTGAGAAACAGTTCTAAATATGTCTTCAAGCATATAGTTGGGGATAGAAAATCCTAATGGTACTTCTGGGTCAATTAACACAACCATATCTGGCTTTGCTTTCAATTTTTGTAAAAGATTATTATAATCATAATCAAATCTGTCATTTCCCTTGATAAACTTGAAAGTATCTATCTTCATTTCATATGCTTCTGCCAGTTTATGGTAAAGAGTATATCCTAACTCAGGCAATAATATCTTTGAGCCTTTTTTTAGCCCTGAATAAACAGTATGTATTATCCCTTCAATTCCGTGTTCCAAGAAAAACGCAGATGTTGGCAGATCACTTTTCTTAGCAACAAACCTAATCAAATCAGATTTTCTATGATAACAACTTATCATATCCTGTAATGCCCTTCTTTTTCGTAGTGCTCTCAGTACCTTATCTGAATGCGGATAATGATATTCGTCATGGTCTGCGTTTATCCATTTAGTATTTACTCTTTTTGGCATATTTTTACCCCCTTGCCCATTCATCTTTTTGTTACTAATAAATAGTATCAATCATCTTTAATAATGTTAGGTACACCCCAAATTAAACAAAATGTTTAAATATTAGTTATGATTAAACAAGTTGTATCATGACTTTAGAAATCCTTACACCTGCTTTAGGTAAAACAAAGAAATCAGTGAAAGACTTAATACTCAGCACGCTAATTTTTGAACATCCCTTGACATTGGCCAAACTCACAAATTCAATAAAGAAGAAATTTGGGGCATCTGTAACATTTCAAGGAGTAAGACGAGCTGTAAATGCGCTTCTTGAGCAGAAAGTGGTTGTTAAAAAGGAAAAAGAGTATGAGATAAACAAGGATTGGATTATTCAAACTAAGGATTTCATTGACAGGCTTTATGATTCCTATCTGAGTTCAGGTACACATTTCACAAATGTTGAGGAACTTGGTGACGATATTAAGATTTACACTCTGCCAAATCTTATTGAATCAGACAAATTTTGGAATATTATTGTAAGAAAATGGTTGGAAGATGACAAAAATGCAGGGAAACCAAAAAGTTACTATCAATTGTCAGGCCATGCATGGTATGTGTTTGGTCAGATGGGAGAAGAGAGTGCTATATTTGATGAAATGAAACAGAAAGGGGTAGATTTCTATATTTTATGCGAAGGAGATACGCCACTTGACAGATGGTGCAAAAAAGTTTATGAGAGCATTGGCGGACATTTTACAACAAACAGGAATAAGAAGAACCACTTTCACAACAAATATTTCAGTGTGTATAATGATTTTGTAATCCAAACTGAACACCCAGAGCACATTGCTAAAGAGATGGAAGAGATTTATCAAACTGCAAAAGACTTTGAAAACTTTGATGCAATAAAGCTTAGCAGATTGCTTCTTATGAAGTGCGATATTAAGGTTATTGTTATGAGAAATCCGTTGATTGCTGAGCAATTAAGAAATAATGTGATGACAAAGTTTAAAGAAAAACAAATTAAATAGATACTAAATAAATAACTAATATCTCATAAAAAAATTAAGAAAAAATCAAAATAAAAAAATAATTTAATAAAAAAATAAAATATAAAAACCTAATTCTTGTCTTAACTAAAATCCTCGACAGTTAACACACAAACATTTGAGCTTGATTTTGATTTTGCGCCCATTGCTACGAGGAATTTCACGTCTGATTTCTCAGCTGCTGAAATAATCGCATTGTCGCATTCGCCGTCAAACACAACAGCATATATGCCTGAGCTTAAACTGGCTAATGTCGTTGTTAACTCACTCAATGGCACTTTTCCCAAGATATTTAATTTAGTATCGAGGATATAAGCGCCTCTTGTGCCAATTAAATCCTCTAACAGCCTGCCAAACCTTTTCTTTTCATCATTGGTTGGCTTTTGGGCATTAGCATTGCTGGTTCTTTTTATTGGTGCCTGTGCTTGAGGTGTTTGTGGTCTTTGCTGGAATGAAGGCAAAGGTGCCTGTGCCTGAGATGGCTTGGATTGCACAAATGAAGGCTGAGACATTTGCGGCCTTGATGGCTTTTCTGAACGTCTTTCTTCTCTTTGCTGGTTGTTGCCAAACTCAGATTTTGGTTCAACTTTTGCCTGTTCAGGGCCAACCCTGCTTCTTAAGCATTTATGTATTTCCTTCTTTGTTAGCTCCTCAACTTCTTTTCCGTCAGGTGCTTTTGTAATATAATCTATCTCTGTCAGATTTAACAATTCTTTAATTATCAAATCTCCGCCTCTGTCGCCGTCAACAAATACTGTGACTATTTTCTTCTTTGCAAGCTCTACTATTGTCTGCGGGACAGAAGTGCCGTTGATAGCTATAGAATTTTTTATTCCATGCTTCAAAAGATTGATTACGTCTGCTCTTCCTTCTACAATGACTATTTCATCAGACTCATCTATCTGAGGGCCTGCTGGCAATCTATCTTCGCCAAACTCAGTTATTTCCATAACTCTTACTGAGTATGCAACCTCATCAGCCAATTCTTGGCTATCTGGAATAGATGTTTCCATTAAATTCTTTAATAATTCCTTTGCTCTTTCAATGACGAACTGTCTCTTGCTTACTCTAACGTCTTCTATGTTTTCAACTCTAATCTTAGCATTGCAAGGCCCAATTCGCTGGATAATTTCTAAAGCAGCGCCAACAATTGCTGTTTCTGCCTTATCTAAGCTAGAAGGAATAATTATTTTACCAACAGTTTTTCCTGTTTTGGTATCAACATTAACTTCTATCCTGCCTATTCTGCCAGATCTTTGAAGCTCTCTAAGCTCTAAATCTGCTCCTAAAAGACCTTCTGTTTGGCCGAAAATTGCTCCAATTACGTCTGGCCTGTCTACTACACCATCAATATCTATGTTCGCTTGAACAATATATTTTGCACTTACCGGGCTGATTTTACCCATGTTTCTCAATCCTCCGAATTAGAAGAAGCAAGTTGTTATCTTATTTCGTTTGAACCTATAATCTATATTATATTTAACCAAAATTTATCTGTATTGTACATGTAATAACTTACATATATAGGATACATACGAAATGATAATCATGAGCTTTACTCCTTCTGTTTACGATTTTTCTATTTCAATTATGAATTTCCCAGAACAAGCTAAATTTACACTAATATAAAGTAATTTATGTTAATGATGTGAACTATGTAATTACTAATACTTTAGTTATCATTGCCTTTATTACTGTAATTTTGACTTATTTCTACTTTACGACCTTTTTCAGGTTCTAACATCAAAATAACGTGATGAAATGAATTATTAGCTTGTTCTAAAATCATTTAAGCATGATTTAAGCTTGATTTACCTAAATAAAGCTTTGTTGCCCGAAACACTAACTCCCAAGTTCATTGCTAGCATTTAGCATGAGCTCCATTGAGTACTCTCGTGTCGGGCTGTTATATGCAAGAGTGGCTCTTATTCACAGCTGAAACACATGTTTCTACTCATAAAAGGACCAATATGCATATTTATGGCTTATGACTACTAATGATTAGGAAGTATATAAAATAGATGGTTTTTGACAAATTTGACAATAATTATATAGTTGAATTATATATTTTAAAAACCCCAAAACTTATATTTAACCCTTATTTAATACCAAATATGGCTCATAAATCTAAAGAAATCTGGAAAGTTTGGGGGAATGTGTTTGATAATTATACTATTAGAAATTTATTCAAATTAATCAGCCAAGGGCATTTTGAAAAGCTTCAAAGCCCAATCTCAGTTGGTAAGGAAGCAAACATATTTACTGCTGAAACAAAAGATAAGAAAAAAGTAATAGTAAAAATATATCGTTTAGAATCATGCAACTTTAACAAGATGTATGATTATATTAAATTAGATCCAAGATATCAGTATCTGAAAAAACACAGGAGAAGAATCATCTTTGCATGGACACAGAGAGAGTACAGAAACCTGTTAAAAGCAAGAGAAGCAGGAGTAAGGGTTCCTTTGCCATTGGCTGTTCTTGACCACATTCTTGTGTTAGAGTATATCGGCGATGATTATATCGCTCTTCAGCTTAAAAATAATCCTCCTGAAGATTTAAAGGAATTTTTTGACAAGATTATCGAATATATTGAATTGTTATGGAAAAAGGGGAAGCTTGTTCATGGTGATTTAAGCGCATTCAATATACTTAATTATGATGGAAATCCTGTATTTATTGATTTCTCGCAGGCAACTGAAACAAGGGCATCAAATGCAAATGAATTATTAGAGCGAGATATTAAAAATGTGTGTGTTTTCTTCAGAAAGCAAGGAATGAAAAATTTAGATGAAGAGAAGATAAAGGCGAGGATATTATCTTAGGTTAGTTTCATTAATATCATCTTCTCATGCTAAAAATAAAAAAATTTAAATATTACTTAGTATATACAAAGTAATACCATGGAAACTATCAGCTTGAAAATGGAAGAAACCTTGCTTAAGGACATCGACGGTACTATTAAGAAACATCGCTATAGTACAAGAACTGAGTTTATAAGAGACGCGATAAGAGGCAAACTTACTAAACTTGAAAAGGAAGAAGCAATTAAAAGATTGACAGCAATGAAAGGAATCCTTAAAGGAAAAGGTAAACTTAGTGATGAAGAGGCTGGTGAATTGGCTGTAAGAAATGTTGCAAAAAAATTTGGGATAAAGTTAGACTAAATCTTCAGGTTTCATTATAATTAGTTCTTCCTGTAGTTCAAAAAAATGTTTATCTCTTGTAACAAGAATTGCATTATTATCTCTTGCTAAAACTGCGTGTAACGCATCATTGAATGGTATATTAAACTTATTTTTAATCTGAAAAGCTTTCAATGATTGTGGTTTGTTTAGGTTTATTCTTATTATTAATGAAGGCGGGATAAAATTTAGTAATTCGTCTAATTCACTTTGTGTATAATTTTTGTGAAGTTCATTACATAAATGATCACTAATCACAAAGTAGTTTTCATCTTCTACTATTTTTTTAATCAGCATTAAAGCCCATTCACCCAGTGGCCTAAATTTATCTGACCTGTTCTCAAAATAGTCTCTCCAAATACATGCGTCCAAATAATATTTCTGCTGCATTTTTCAAACTCAAATTTAAACTAAAAAAATAAAAAAAATAAGAAATCAAAAACTTAAGAATCTCTCACACCATCTTCTTTGACCCAGAATGTGCATTCTGCATCCGGCAATGCTGGCGCGTCGACAAGTTTAGCAACTCTGCTGCCTTTCTTGCCTTTTCTTAAATAGACCCTGAATGTTGAATTATGCGCAACAATATGTCCGCCAATTGCCTCTGTAGGATCGCCGAAGAACTGGTCTGGTTTTGCCATGACCTGATTTGTGACATAAACAGCGAGGTTATACATATCTGCCACCTTTGCGAGAGCATGCATATGCTTGTTAAGTTTTTGCTGCCTCTCTGCCAAAGTACCTCTGCCGACAAATTCAGCTCTAAAATGCGCTGTTAATGAATCAACAATAACCAGCTTAACATTTAGTTTCTTTTTAGTTATCAGCTCTTCAACCTTTTCAGCCAATAACATTTGATGGTCTGAGTTATATGCTCTTGCTACAAATACATTTTTCAGCACTTTACTAAATTCAAGGCCTGCGCCTTCTGCAAACTGCTTGATTCTTTCAGGCCTGAAAGTGTTTTCAGTGTCAATATATACTACAACAGCGTCTTCACCATAGCCTTGAACATTTACAGCTAATTGGTGTGCAAGCTGTGTTTTTCCAGAGCCATACTGGCCGAAACATTCAGTTATTGCGCAAGTTTCAATGCCGCCGCCAAGTATATTATCAAATGCTTTGCTGCCTGTTGAAATTTTAGTAATTCTTTCTCTTTTCCTTAACAGTTCCTCACCAGACTCAAAACCCATTTCAAGGGCATCTCTGCTCACATTAATTATTTTTCTTGCAACGCTTTCTGTCACCCCAGATGCATCAATAAGCTCTCCTGGTGTGGCAACAGCGATTGCCATTAATGTATCAAAACCAGAAAGCTTTAATTTTTCAGCTGTGGCTGCGCCTACTCCTGGCAGGTCTTCTACCTTACTAATATTCTTAGGTTTAGCAGCTTCTTCATCAGCTACTTCCTCATCTACTTCTTTCATTTCTCTCACATCTTCTTCATTCATTTTTTTTGCCAACATATGTAACACCTCCAATGTTAAATATTTTATGCTAGGCTAGACTATACGTAACCTAACTCCTTAAAATGCTTAATCTGAAATTTTTCGGAAATTTTTCAGCATAGCCGAAGCTATTCCGATATTAGCCGAAAGACAATATAAATAAAAATAAAAACATCGAAAAGATTCCGTGTTCGCCGGAAATTTTACGGCATTTTTTAGGGGTATAAACACCTATTTCCGACGACAAAAATCATAAGCTGCTTGTGATTTCAGGCATTTCAGCAACTTTATACTTTTGCAGTTTAACTGCTTATACAATTATTGTGCTTCTGCTTTTTCCCTTAAAACAAGGAATTCATAAGCTTTTGAAAGCACTACAACTGCCTTTGGCAGGTCTGCTACTCTCAGAGTGTTCGTGTGCTGCCAATTGCCCTCTTTGTCTTTGTAGCATCTTTCTAAAGAAAGACTGGCATATTCAAACTCTTTGCCATCTTTTTGGCCAGAGTTTTGCCAAACTGATGCAGAAATAGCTCCTGCACTAAATTTCTTTTGCGGCAAATTAGTTTGTATTTGCCTATTTACTTTTTCCATTTTATTCACCTTCGTTTGCTTTTCGCATTTTATTTCAACATCCTCTTTATTATGGGCTGCATTGAGAATGTCTGTTTAAAACAGTAACAACGGCCCCAAGGATGGAAGGGTGTTATTCATGGTTCAGCTAGCCAAACCAAAAACAACAATTACTTAAAGAAAGCAGGAGTTTAAATACCTCACAGCAGGTTGTCCAGTGGATTCGTTAATATTGGCTAAAACACCCTAATTTTAAGGATATGACTTGTTTAGAGCATTGGACAACTCCAATCTTCTTAAGGTTCTTTGCTTAGAATTTAGTATGATGTTTGTCCAGTGGAGCGAAAGCGAAAAGTATATTAATTTCTTCATTTTTAGAGAATTTATTATGTTTTATGAATAGAAATTAGTTTATATTTTAAGATTGAAAGAATAATATTGACAATATAAAATTGAAATCATAAGATTTAAATTATAATATTTAAATTATAAAATTGTAATTATGAGATTGAGAATATGGAATTAAGAGACAAAATCGAGGCGCTTTTGTTTGCCTCCGGAAGAAAAATGGAATTAGAAGAGATAGGAAAGCTTGTCAAAGTTAGAGATACAAATATTCTAAGAGAAAAATTGCTCGAATTGAAAAAACATTATGATGATAAAAACAGCTCTATTATAGTGATGGAAGAAGGCAATGCATGGAAGCTTACAACACATGAACAATATATAGAATTAGTAAGGCAGATTAATCCACACACTGAGCTTAGCAAAACTATTGTTGAAACACTCGCTGTTATTGCATGGAAACAGCCAATGCTGCAAAGTGATGTAATAAGAATCAGAACTAATAAGGCGTATGACCATATTTCTCAATTAATGGAAATGGGTTTTGTTGTCAAAGAAAAATACGGAAGAACTTATTTACTGAAGCTTACACAAAAATTCTTTGAGTATTTTGATTTAAGAAATGACGAATCTTTGAAATCATTGTTCAAAGATATAAAAGAAGCAGTTGTTGATCAAAAGAAAGTTGGAGATTTTAATAATATTGTAAATAATAATCTTGAAAATAACTCGATTGAAAATAATAATATTAAAGAACC
>JACQSP010000123.1 GCA_016205905.1 Candidatus Woesearchaeota archaeon | reverse complement strand
TCTCCTAAAGCAGAGCCATTTAAGGAATGGTTAGCCCAAGTTGGCTATGATAGGGTACAGGAAATAGAAAATCCAGAACTTGCTCAAAAGCGTATGAAAGATATATACAAAGCTAAAGGCTACTCTGATGACTGGATAGAAAAGAGAGTTAGGGGAATAGCAATAAGAGATGAGCTTACAGACGAATGGAAGAAAAGAGGCGTTAAAGCTGAAAAAGAGTATGCAATATTAACATCAGAGATTTCTAAAGCAACATTTGGTATGACACCTGCTGAATATAAATAGTTTAAGGGACTGAAAAAAGAGAACTTACGAGACCACATGAACGATTTAGAACTGATTTTCACCATGCTTGGTGAAGCATCTACTACAAGAATTGCGAGAGATAAAGATGCTCAAGGGTTTATTGAAAATAAGGAAGCAGCAAAGAAAGGCGGAATAGTTGCGGGTGTAGCCAGAAAAGAACTTGAACAACAAAGTGTCAGAAAAGTATCCACACCAGATAATTTTCTTTCTGAATCTGAAAAGAAGAAAAAATTAGAAGATAAGCGTAAAAAATGAGTTTCAACAAAAATCATTACATTCTCAAATTATTTACACTACCAAAAAAATAACTGAACTCCTCTTCGTTTGTTTTGCGTAGTTGTTTAGAAATACCCTTTATCAGTAATTATAATCCTCTTTCTTGGTTGAGTTGAATCTTTACTCCACACCCCTGCTAAAATGCCCTGTGGTATATCCTTTCTTTATTTTTGTATCGTCAAATTGTTCGCCATTCAGAATTTTGCGATAAATCCTGATGAATTTATCAACATCCTTGTTTGTATCAATATAAAAATATTTTATTCCTTGTTTAAGGCAGTCTAATGACTTATTAAAAAGCCCAATCTGCTGCGCGTTTAATATTTCATAAACACAGGGATTGCTGTGATTCTGCCTAACTTTAAAGCTTCTTCCTTCCTCGTCAACAAGCTCAGGCGCTTTTAATCTTTGTTTTGTTGTCATTAAAACAATATTCCCATGGGCAAGAACAATAAAATTCTTATTCTTCAAAAGACTTATCTCTGAAAAGTTTAGTTCCGAAGAAATAATTGGAATGCAAGCCTGTGCATTTACATAATAGTTTACATCAATTTCATTAAAACAATTAAAGGAATAATCCAAATGCAGAGTTCCATAACCATATTCTGGCATATCTTCTTTTATTGCTTTAAGAAGCCCCCTGTTTCCAACCAAAACACCGTCTGGCTTAATATGCTTCAGTTTTTCAATTATGTCGTTGATTTGCTTATCTGACAATATTCTTGGCGTGTAAACAAAAAATTTTGAATTCTTAATTAATTTTTTAACATCACTGCAGTCGTTTTTTAAGATATCATAATATATTATATCTGCCTTTTCTTTATCAGCATCAATTGCAGAGGTTTTATCATAAACTTTGCAGAATAATTTTACCTCGTCTTCATTATCTCTTTTTGGTATAGTTGGAATAATTAATTTTCTGTCGATTATCTTTGGTTTGATTAGAAGAATTTCATCTCCTAGCTCAAGCCTCATATCAACAGACGATGTTTTATACACTGGATAACTAGGTTCTGCAGTGTCTTCTGCTTCCTCTCTTATTTCTTCTTCTGCGCTTCTTCCTGCACCTTTTGTGTCTATTTGTATTGTTTCGCCTTCAGATGCTTCTTGGATATCTATTGCCTCGCCAACATTATCTTCTTTTGATTTAGCAACTATTTTTATCTTAGAAACAGTAAAGCCAATAACTTTGTCATCTTTCCATATAGCTATGCCGTCGCCAATCTTCAATGCTTTTTTTAATTTTATTCTTCCATTCTTAATAACACCTATAAACAGCCCTCTGTTCATTGGCTTTCTTGTGTCAACAATCGAATCATTAAACGCAAAGCCAGTTGTAAATTCTCTGTTGAAAGCAAGCATTAATTCGTCCATATCTTTTTCAAAACTTGTCTTGTTTTCTATAACTTTTGTCTTTTTGTCCTCTATAATTTTTGTCTTATCCTCGATAAAGCTTGCCTTGTCTTCGGTAAATCTTGCCTTATATCCAGTAAATGCATTAAATGTTCCTGCGTAATAAGCATCAATATATTTTCTGTATATTCTTGCAACTGTTGCAACATACAAAGGAGTTCTCATTCTTCCTTCAATTTTTAATGATGCTGCTCCTGTTGCTATTAAATCTGGAATCTTTGAAAGGAGGCATAAGTCCATTGTGCTCAGAAGATATTTATTATTGTAAATCCTTCTGCACGGCTGGGCACATCTTCCTCTGTTGCCGCTTCTCCCTCCAACCATTGACGAGAACAAACACTGGCCGCTGTAACTTAAACATAATGCGCCGTGAACAAATACTTCTGTTTCATATCCTTGTTTTTTCCCATTGTCAGATATTGTTTTTATTTCTTCCAATAATAATTCTCTTGCAAGAATAACCCTTTCAACACAGTCTGGAACAGAATAGCTGTTTGAGGTCGTTGCCTGTGTTGACAAATGTATAGGCAGTTGTGAAAAATTAGCTTTGATTAAAGGAATCAGGCATGGGTCTTGGATAATAACTGCGTCTGCTCCTGCGCTGTGTGCTAAATTTATTTGGTTAAGAGCATCTTCAATTTCATTATTTTTTATGAGCGTGTTAAAAGTGACATACACCTTTACCTTTCTTTTGTGGCAGAAATCTATGGCACTAAATATATTGTGAGCTCCAAAATTATCTGCTGAACGCCTGGCATTAAAATTTTGCAGCCCTAAATAAACAGCATCAGCGCCGTTATGCACAGCTGCCCTTAAACATTCTTCATTTCCTGCTGGAAGCAATAATTCGATTTTTTTCATGATAAATGATGTTATTAAATGGAATTTATAAATTTGTATATTGTTATTAAAAGGGGTTTATAAATTTGTTTGGAGCAACAATCATTATTTAATTAAGATTTTCGTTTCGTTCCTGGGCGCAGCCACACGTCTTACGAAAAATGTTTGAAAGTTAGAAAGCTTGACAGCTTGAAAGTGCCGCCTATATAGCGTACATTCGAGCTTTCAGACTTTCAAGCTTTCAAACAGTTTCATGTGACGGTGGACTTCGTCCTTAGTACGGATTGTGAGCGGTAAATAGGATTGAGAGCGAAAAAAATATTAAGAAACATAAACTCAGCTAAATAGATTCCAATAATTATTTAAACAATCACTATTATTAAATAAGTTAATATAATATCTTACGAAGAAAAGAGGACAACCCAATGCTCAATGGCTATCATCATTTTCACATGCGAAAAAGGATTCATTTAAAGCATGAGCCATACCCGCATCCAAATAAATGGAAAAGGCTGATTGATAAAGTGATTTATGTCGTCGGGATTGGCGCTCCATTAATGACCATACCACAGCTTACAAAGATTTGGGTTGAAAAGAATGCTGCTGGTGTTTCTGTCATATCTTGGGCGTCTTATCTTATCGCTGCCATTGTCTGGCTTATATATGGCATTGTACATAAAGAAAAGCCGATTATTATAGCATATTCTTTATGGATTATTTTTGAAGTTTTGATTGTGGTCGGGACGTTGGTTTATGGATAATTATTAAAAGCAGGAAAAAAGTAATACTTTTTCGTAAAAAAATAGTTGATATTACCAAAAGTTCTACGCATGCTTCAGCACATTAAAGAAACTGTCAAATATCTTGTCGTCTGTTGTTACCTGATAAAAGCCAATGCCGAGTTTTACGCAGGTATCATGCAGTTGAGAAGAATGGTCATTTAATTTCTGAAGGTATTTCTGCCTTAATCTCCTGCTGATAAAAGTTCTTAGCATTACATTTGACTCTGAATCAAATAATTTCACGTCGCCGTACATGTTTAATTCCTTTTCTTCCCTGTCAAGAACTTGGACAACTTTAATCTCATGTTTGCCAAGCCTCATTAATCCTTCCCTTAACTCGTCTAAATTAAACAGAAAATCACTCAAAACCACAACAAGGCATCTGCCGTGCAATTGTTTCCTGTATTTCTGCATGCTTTCTTCGAACTTGGAAAATCCTTTAATATCTAAATGATTTAACTTGTCAACAATTGAGGCAAGCTGCGACATTCCTCGTCTTGGCCGTATTGTATCAATATCATTTGAAAAAGTTGTAAACTCAAACTTATCATTTTCCCTCAATGCAAGATATGCAAACCCTGTGCCAAGCATCGCGCCATATTCATATTTAGTAGCATGTTTCCCAAAATTCATGCTTGAGCTTTTGTCGATGATAAGATGAACTGTCAAAGTTCTGTCCTCTTCAAACTGTTTGACATAAAGCTTGTTTGTTCTTGCAAAGACTTTCCAGTCAAGTGTTCTGATATCATCGCCAGCGACATAATCTTTATAATCTTTTATCTGAAGGCCTCTGCCTTGGCCAATGGACCTTCGCGCACCTTTATAATTAGAAGTAACTCGTTTTCTTACTATTAAGCTGAACCGCTTAAGTTGGTCTAAAAAGCTTGTGTCAATCATTTTATTGTAACTTTAGTATAACTTTATTTGTTTAGTTCCTGGGCGAAGCCAAGAGCGAGTAAGTCGTTAGTCGTAGGTCGTATGTCGTCAGCTGTTTTTTTGTTTTTCCGTTTACGACAAACGACCAACGACTTACGACAAACAGTTTCATGAGACGGGGGACTGCGTCCCACAAACGGGTTGTGAGCAAAAAAAAACCATTTATACAACCATATTAATAATATAACCTCTTTTCATATCTATTTCTTCAAGCATATCACTTATATTTCACTTCATGTGCTGCTTAAGGATATCAGCAATAACCTGATCAGTGTTAAGCCCCTGTCTTTCAGCTTCAAAATTTAAGATTATTCTGTGCCTTAAAACAGGGTATGCCATTTTTTCGATGTCTTTTATGCTGACGTGGCTTCTTCCGTTCATTAATGCGTATGCTTTTGAAGCTAATATTAAGCCAATTGAAGCTCTTGGAGATGCGCCGTATTCAATATGTTTTCTGTCTGTTCTTGTTGCTCCGATTACTTTAACAACAGAATTAGCTAGATCATCAGCGATTGGCACCTGTCTTGTAAGCTTTTGTAATGCAAGGAAGCTTGTTTTGCCTAAAATTTTTTTTATTTCTTCCTCTCTTTCTGCCTTAGTATACCTTCTGACTATCTCTATTTCTTCATCATAAGAAGGATAATCTAATTTTATTTTTAATAAGAATCTATCTGTCTGAGCTTCTGGCAGTGGGTATGTACCTTCCTGTTCAATTGGGTTTTGTGTGGCGAGAATAAAGAACGGCCTTTCAAGCTGGTGAGTTTTATTTCCTACTGTAACCTGCTTCTCCTGCATTGCTTCTAAAAGAGCAGATTGTGTTTTAGGTGTAGCCCTGTTAATTTCATCTGTCAACACTATATTTGCAAATAGCGGGCCTTGCTGGAAATTGAAGAATCTTTTGCCGCCAACTTCCTGAATAATTTCTGTTCCAGTGATATCAGACGGCATTAAGTCAGGTGTGCCTTGAATTCTGGAAAATTTCATGTCCATTACCTGAGCAAGTGTTTTGACAGTCAATGTTTTACCTAAACCAGGATAACTCTCTAAAAGCGCGTTGCTGTCACAAAGCATTGCAACAATAATCTGCTCAATTGCATCTCTTTGGCCAACAATAATCTTGTTAGTTTGCTTAAAAACAGCGTCAAATGTTCCTTTTAATTTTTCAATGTCTATCATGTTGATTACCTCTTTTTTTAAAGTAAGAAGGTAAGATGGTTAGAAGGTTTGATGGAAACAATAAAATGTAAAAAGTAAAAGGTATGAAGTAAGAGGGAACAACTACGATGTTATCATCGTACCTCTTACCTCATACCTTTTACCTCCTACCATTAACTCCTTTTACCTTAACTCCATCAAACCCTCATACCTTCTTATCATCAAACCTATCTTCTTATCATCGAACTTTTATCTTTATAATTATCTCGTCC
This sequence comes from Candidatus Woesearchaeota archaeon, assembly GCA_016205905.1. GTDB lineage: Archaea > Nanobdellota > Nanobdellia > Woesearchaeales > DSVV01 > JACQSP01. The sequence continues at coordinate 9,784 of JACQSP010000123.1, read as the reverse complement.
AATTCATTATTATATAATTCATCATCATTATTATTCATATCATCATTCAAATCCGTATTTTCTTATCTCTCCAAAATATTTCCTTATATATATTCTTTTCTTTTTTGGCAGCATTTCCTCGAAACTCTTATCACTCTGCTCAAAAAGATCCTCTGGCAGATATAAATCGCGCTTTTCCTTTTCTTTCTTTGCTGACATTGCCATCTCATTGACCTGTGCATTATCATTAAGGTCTTCTATGCTGATATCTGCTTCAAGCAGGCTGTTAGGAATAAGCCCTTCCAGAACATCTTTATTGCCTTGGAATGAAAGTGATGCTAATGCTGCTCTTAAATCATATATCATTATATCATTTGAAACAACAAAAAGCACTGCTCCTGATGAGAGAATAATCATAAACAGCAGGTAAGTTACTTTTTTGAGGTCTATAAAACTTGAGATTGGCACATTTTTCAATGAATTTAAGACACTTGCGTGAAGCCTTGAAACAACATAATTAACAATATTTGCATAGTCTGCTGCAGTTCTTAATTTTTCAGCTAAAAACGGATTTCTCCGCTCAATTTCTGTCAGGTTTTTAGAATCAATCTCTTTATGCAGTTTTACAGCAAAGTAAATCATTGCAATTGCTATTGCCAGTCCCCATTGAAAGAAATTAAACAAACTTAAAATAATAAAAGATAGAAGGAACACTATTAAAGCTCTTAAAAACGTCATGAACAGGATTACCTTGTTCTGCGTTGCATATACTTCGTTTAGTGCTGTTCTGAATTCTGCCATTTTGTTGTGGATTAGTGGTTAGTGACTGGGGCTTAGGGGCCAGCAACGAAAGTTGTCAGGTTTCAGTTGTCAGTGGTCAGAGGTATCCACTTCTGACAACTGACACCTGACCACTGACAACTTCGTTCGTTCCTATCCCCTAGTCCCTACACCTAGACCCTCGTTTACGTTAATCCTTTATAACAGTCCAAATTATTATTTGTTTTGCAGTTTTGCATATCATCCTTAAGGTTTTCAAGCTCCTGCTTTTTTTCCTCTAAATTATTGATTTCTTTTTCCATGGATGCAATATCCTTCTCTGCTTTGCTTAATTCTGCTTTTTTTGTGCCTAATTCATTGGCTGTATCCTTCAATTCAGTAATTGTTTTATCCAACTGATTTTTAGTTTCTTTCAGTCCTGTCTGTGTTTTTGTCAGTTCTATTTCAGTGTCTTCATATATCTTGTTATACTCTTCTCTAGACTTTTCTTCTATTTTTTTGCTTTCATTTAGTTCAAGGCTAATATTTAATTGCTGCTGTGTGCATTGGTTTAGGTTTTTTGCAGTTTGGGTTAAATTGGCTTTTGTTGTTTTCAAATCCTTTTCCATTGTATTGTAATCAACATTAACATTTGACAAAGAATATACAAAATAAAGAGTTAACAAAACAGTAGCTGCAATAGTTACCCCTATCAAAAAGATAAGGTTAAAGTTTATATCTTGTTTGAGTATTGCCATTTTTATCATCCTTCATTTAATGTATTATATGGTGGTAAAAGGTATGAGGTAAGAAGTAAGAGGTTACGATTGTGACGCTAGTGTACGCAAACCTCTTACCTCCTACTTCTTACCTTTTACTTTATTTCTTTTTTATTTCATCCATTTTTAATTTTTTCCTTTATTCTTCTGATTAAAACCTCAATAAGGAACAATACCATTGCTGCAATTACAAAATACCAGTCAATATATTGTTTAGTCATTACTTCTACTTTGGCTTTGTCTTTTGCTTTTTTTATGATATTTGAATAATCTGTTGGGTTGAATATGCTGCCTCCTGTTTCTTTTGTCATTTGCTCAATTTCATTTTCATTAAATCCGACATCTCTGTATTCCAAGTCATAATTAACTCCAAACTCTTTGCCTAAAATCGTTCCAAAACCAACAGAGGTTGGAACAATAATACATTCATAATAATCTTCTACTACATAAAAATTGCATTCTGAAGAGGTTGGAGCAGTCTTGCCTTTATATTCAACTTTTGTTTCTTTGTTGATGATTGCATCTATTACTCTTACATAAGTATCCTTTTTTCTGTTAGGATCACCAACACCCCAATCCATTACTCTGTAAATCAAAAATATGTTTTTTGGGAGATACATATCTTGAGCCCATTCTTTGCCGTCGTCTGTTGAAATAACGCCAACTTTGTTATAATTGTTGACTGAAACAATTGGTATGCCTGTGCCTGTTGTCACAAGAACATCTGCTGAAGCAGTTGGAACAACAGAATTATATTTGTATAAACTTGCGCTGATAGTTAAACCTTGAGTTATCCAGTGTGTTGGATTGGAAATAATAAGATTCTTTTCAAACAGATTATTTGCTTCTTCAGGAGATTCAATAAACATACCTCTTCCAAATGTGCTTATTGCCTGTCTGGTTTTCTTTAAAGGACTATCATCATATTCATCATTTTTTAGGTTATAGCTATGAACTCTTATTCCTTTATTTCTTAATGACTTTATGTATTCTACTGCTGGAGTAAATATCTTTTCGCTGATTGCACCGTCGCTTATCACAATAATATTATTATTGCCCTGCATGCCTGCAAACATCTTATCAGCCTGTTTAAGGCCAATGTCCAACTGCGCAGGCCTGTACCATTTTATTCCGCCAATTTCATTGATGTCTTTATGATCTATCATTAATTTAACTATTCCATCCTTTTGCTGTTTTGGTTTCCAATCACTAATCACATCGCCAATATGCGCGAACATCACGACAGCTATATGTATCGGCTCTTTTCTGTAAATAAAATAATTAAGGATGTCATTTGTAACCTTCTCTTCTCTTGTCATTTTTTCGCTTATGTAACCTGAGCCGTCCAATAAGAAGAGGAAATTAAAGTCAACACCAACTTCTTCCATGTATCCTTTTTTTACAGGCAGCAGAAGGTCAATGTTTGAATTTGTCAAGAAAGAGGTCTCGCCGCCAATTACTATCAATCCATTTCCGTCGTCAGTAAAACTCTCCAATAGCTTTCCCTGCTCATAGCTGATATCATCCATCTTGTCATTTATTACAACAGAATAATAAGGAGATAAATCATTTGGCAATGTTGAGGTTTTTTGCGTGTTATATCTTGCGTAAAGTATGCTGTCAATGTAAGATGTCTTGTCTGAAAGGTATAATACTTTTGGCTTTTCCACCACGTCAACAACATGATAATAATGATTATTTATGTCATATTTGTCATCTTTGTCTTCTGTCAGAATCTCAGCTTCTATTTTATATGATCCTACTTTGGTAAACTTTTGTTTTATCTGTATTTCCTGCTCGTCTGTTTCTTTTGAATATACTACCTGCCCTGCAACCTTTACCCGAACCTGCACTGGTTTGTTCGCATTCCTTAAATATACATTAAACACATAATCAGTGTCAACAATAGAAGAATATGGCCCTTTTATTTCAATGCTGGCATCAGGGTTTACTTCTTCCAGTCTTATTGCATTAATAGTTGTGTTAAACTTCTTTGCAAATGTAATAATATCCTTGAAATCCATACTTTTCTCGTTGTTATTCCCGTCTGTGATTAACAGTATGTTCTTTTTATGCAGTTCCCTGAATATTTCATCTCCTAACATCGATGTTGTGCCAGAGCCAATCATCTTTATGTTTGTAGGAATCTCTTTTTCAAGCTTCTTTTTTAATTCGAATGTATTGGCATCAAACAATCCCATTGATGAAGAATTATCATAAAGTATATTTATTTCAGGATTTCCGGCAGTTGTTTCCTTCTTTATTATATAAGGGCTTGTTAAAGCAAAAACAAGAAACCCAAAAATAATCGCTCTGGACAGGAAAAGCAATATTCTGTAGATAATTGTTGAGCGTTTTTCTTCTTTCTCAAACTTTACAAAACTGATTGCAAGTAAGACCGCCAGCAATATAATTATAGGGATATATAATAACATCATTTCCGGCTTGTCTATTTGCATTAAGCTAATTAACTCAGATAATGATGGAATTATAAATCACCCCTTTGTTTAATATAGAATAATTCATGATATAATAGATCATATATGCTAATTCTGAAAGCAGAACAATAATAAAAAAAGGTACAATATAAACAAGCATGATATAAGGTATAATATAGAGAGATGATAACATTATAAATCACCCCTCACTTTAATATATAATAATTCTGAAAACAGCACAATTATACACGCATAAATAAAATAAGCAATAAGCCTTCTCTTAATATTTGCTGCGCTTTTTTCTGATTCATATCCATCTTTATTCTCGTCTTTCAGGAAGTAATTAATGTCAGATTCTTTTGAATCAAGAAGATTGACATAGATTTTTCTGCTGTCAATAGAATACTCACCGACCTCATTGAAATCAAGCACAGCGGTTTTTAACTTGCCAGATGGCGTTTTAACCTCTGTTTCGTCATCAAACATTACTTTATCGCCAATTTTGTGATTAATTGTGCTGATATCTTCAGAATGAATCATGTAATCAATAAGCTGCTGCCAGAATAATGGATATGATACATCGAATTTAAACTTGCTTTCAGAATCAATAATGCCATAATAAGCGATTTTTCCGCTGCCTAAATCTTTCACAGCAATAATTGTGGTGTTGTCTGATGCTGCATTTGCGAGGGCAATTGCACCGCTCTTTAATTTTGCATTGTAATATTTGTTGGTTTTAGTGAAGCTTAAATCATTAGTTATTTCATCTAAGCTTTGAAGATTAAATACTTCTGTTGGCTGTGAAATAAAATTGCCAAGCGTTACAGGCAGCAAATCTTTCATGTTTAAGTCGTCTAAACCTTGGAAACTCATAACAATAAATGCTGCGCCCTTCTTTTGCACTAAGCTTTTTATTTTATCCAGTGATGCTTTTGGGAGCTTGTCAGCATCTATCTTGCCAAGAATGATTATATCATGATCAATAGGCACCATTTTTGGCGGAGCAGCAGTTTCTATTGTAATTTCAGGATTCCAAATATCTTTATATGCGCTTATTGCCGGCAGAATGTAGCTTTTCTCTTCATTTGTAATTAATAATACTTTTATCTTCTTTTTTACTGGTGTGTAAATATGTATTTGATTGTCCAGCTCAAAGTCATCTTTGATTAAAAGTTTAACCTGGTTGTCGCCTTCTTTATTCTTGAATGTAATCTTCTCGTTCATCTTAGGCAATATTGCAACATTTTTTTTGTCGCCGTTGATGTCAACATCAAATTTAAGTGGTTTCTCATTGAAATTTTGAATAGTAATCTTTGATTCTTTTTCAGAAAGGTCCGCGTTAACAATGCCTATATTATTTTTATTTCCTGCATCAGAATTAAGGTTTACAAATTCAACATAAACACCTTTTGCCTCCAGTGTTTTTTTGGCAATAATTGGCTCAACACTGTCTGTGTTAATAAAATCACTGATTACAATTACTCTTCCTTTCTCACCTGCTAATAAATCACCTGCTGCAAGGATTGAATTGCCAATGCTTGAAAGCCCTGCTTTTGGCTTAAGTTTTGTTAATATATCTGTAGCTTCCTCTTCTTTCCCATCTTTAAGCACGATTAATGGCTCGTTATCAACCAAAACAATGCTGGTTTTTCCTGCGACATAGCTCTTTGCTTTGCTGATTGCTTTCTCGAACAAATTATTTGAGCCAATACCTGCTCCGATACTAACCAGCATACTTGCGCTTGTATCCAAAACAATGACTGTATGCTCGTTGCTGATATCTTTACTTGAGAAGAAATACGGCTGCATTGCTGACATTGCAAGAATTGCAATAAGCAGGAAATGGAAAATAAGCAGAAAATCCCTTAACAATCTTTCAAAGAAGGATTCTTTTTTAGATTTTCCAGTATCTTTCATGAGAAATATTAAAGATGGAATTGTCTTTTGCAAAGGCTTTGGCCTTATTAAATAGATTAAGAGCAGGAGAAATAATCCAATCAAAGCATAAAGTCCGAGAGGATTATCAATATGAGTAAATAGAGAATTTTTTATCTCTGCAACTGATATAACCATGATGTGCCTCTTTTTATGGTAAAAGGTAGGAAGTATGAGGTAAGAGGGAACAACTACGATGTTAACATCGTACCTCTTACCTCCTACCTTTTACCTCCTACCTTCATATCTTCTTAATCTTCTATCTTAATTATTTGTATTATATTTAATTATCATCAATCTCAGAAATTAGGGTAATATAAATCTTTTGGTTTTTGAAAAAGAAGAAATCGTTTCACAACTTAGCTCTGAGTATATCCCAAAAATCATACAAAGCCACACTTAAATAAATAAGAATTGAAAAAACAAAGATGATTGAATATAACTGAGGATACACAAAACCAACACTTATGACCAATGCATCAAGTAATAATGCCAGCAGCAGCATAAACATAAAAGTAACAAAGTGAGAAAACATTCTTTGAGATACTAAGAGTATATTGCTTTTTTCATAAGTAAATGTAAAGTTGGCAAAACAAGCAGCAACAATGAACATACTTAATATCAGTAAAAAATCATTTAATTGAACTGGCTGTACCTGTTTTAATGCCTGAAATAGCGGAAAATAAAATATAACTGAAAAAAAAAGGATCAAAATATTCTTGACAATATTTTCCTTAATCAATCTAATTATTGTAATGTTTTTTAACTGTGCTGTTTGGTTTGTTGAAATGTTTTGTGGCATTTTTTTTATTTTATCTAATTTTTACTTCTCTTACATCCCTTATTGACTCTTTTTTTTTGATTTACTTCTCTTTCGGCGCCAGCATACACATAAAACCACTTAGTATAAACGCAGGTACAGCATTCAGCAAAAGCAGTGTTGTTGACTGCGCTGTTTGATAGATAAATGTGTATTGTGTTAAAATCACAAAAAGCACCACGACAATTGCTGTGGCCAATAATGGCGTCAATTGTACAAGCAGCCTGTTTTTTGAGGATGCTAATTTGGCTGGGGTGGAAGTAGTTGACGTAATAATTGTGTATGTCAACAAAACGCCAAAAAACCCTGGCATTAATGTAAGAAGCACCTTAAGCAAATTTTCGTCTGTGCTGATGCTTACAAACAGCGTTAGTACAACTAACAAAAACAAAGAAACTACTAAAAGAAAATGTGCAGGAAGAATAGTCTTTATTGGATTCTCGTAATCAATAACTTTGCCTTGCTGAACAAATTTAATTGCCTTGTTTAACATATCTTCATGATGCCCTGCCCTTAACAATGCCCCTTTAATTGCCTTAACTGAATATCCTTTGTTCATTTGCTGTTTAATATAATCTATAAGCATATTTTGAATATAAAAATACATCTCATCATTCATTTCCCTTAATTGCTGGGCAGATGCCTGCTTTTGAGTTTTTGGCTTAACCTGCCTTAGCCCTTTGAGAAAAGGATTAATTGCATGAGCAACTAAACCAGAATTATAACCATAATTAATCAGCGCTTCTTTGATATCCTTTAATTGATATCCCTGCTGCATCTCAAACTCAACATATTTTCTGATGTGTTCAATAAGATATTGCTCCTGCATAATTATTTCCAGAATAGCAGAATTTAAATATGTTTTGGTTTGAAAAAGTTTGAAGATAGGAATAGTATAATCTTAGTAAGATTTGAAAGTTGAGTGGGTTAAAAAAATAGGTTATTGTTTTTTTGTTTTGTTTGAATATTTCTATTAATCCTACAATCTCTGCTCTAATCCTTGATGTGCCATAACGACTTCCAATCTTTTGCCATCATTCTCAGGCAATTTTAACTGCGCATCTTTAAAGTCAAGCGCTCTCTCATATAATTTCTCAATCAAAAAGTCATCTCTCATTGGCTCATGATGGCCGAGCACAAGAGTTGCTGCATTTGCAGCTAATGCATTTCTTATTCCCCATTCATAAGTGCTGTGGCCCCAGTCAAACTTTGGCACAGGTCCAGTTAGTGTTCCAGGAATGCCAACATATTCTTCTGGTATGTATTGTGCATCATAATAAAGTATATTTGCATTTCTAGCGAGTCTTATCAATCTAAGGTCTGGACTGTCTTTATGCTCTGTGTCACTTGCGCAGACAAACTTTTTGCCATCAGTTTCTATAGCATAGGCAAACACAGAATCTGGATGCGTTAACTCTTGATAAGTTATTGTTGCTTTGCCAAGCAATATTGGCTTTGGGTCTAATCTTGGCAGTTCTGTATATTCTTTGTCACAAGGCATATCTATCCATTCAACAGGGAAATTAGGATATTGCTGTTGTCCAACTAAAACTTCTGACAATCTTTTTCTTGCGTCCCTTTTTCCATAAAAATGAACCTTGACATTTTTGTCTCCTGGTATAAATCCTGGCCCGAAAAAAGGAAAACCTTGTATATGATCCCAATGATAATGTGAAAACAACAAATGAATGTGCCTTTTTGTTGCCTCGTCAGAATTTAATGGATTAATATTTTTATTTTCAAAAATCAGCCTTGAAAGCATACCGCCAAGTAATCTTGCGCCTGTACCTGCGTCAATAACAATTAATGGAGAATCTTTAACTTGAACTTCTAAACAGGTAGTGTCGCCTCCATAAGTTCCTGATAATGATAGAGGCAAACTTGCAAGGTATTCTCTAATCCTTTCATTAACTTGTTCTTGGTTGGTAACTTCTCCAAAGAAATCAACATTTTGAAACAATTTCTGTGTTCCGCCGTCTTCCATTATTCTTCTAATCAATGCTTCTTCTTTTTGTCTAACATACTTTGTGTTCAAGGGAGATGGAATGCTTCCTCTTACACCCCAATATCTAACCAACATAGATGTAGATTCTTCAGTTGCTTTTCCAGACGTTTGCTCAGTTGCTTTTTTTTCTTTTGGAGTTGTATCTTCAGCCATAGAATCACCAACAGAAGGAATAGCAGTAGGGTATAAAAAGATTGTTGTTAAAGAAAAGATGATTTATTGAAAGGATATTGAAATGTGCCTAAATTCATGGAATCTTGAAAACATATACAAACAAAAAAGTTATATTTTTGTGGGGGTTAACTCGTATTTAATGTGGGGACTAACAAATAGTATAATATTAAAAAAATAATTCAAAAATCCATCAAACCCTTTTGTACCTGCTTTTGTTTTTGCACTGTTGGTTTTTGTTTTTGGGTTGGAGTTTTTTCTAACTTTTTTAGTTTTATAACTGATTCTTCATCTTCAGAATATTCTTTTCCATCCATTACAATTTTGCCATAAACACCGTCATACCCAGCAATAAATTTTAATTCTGCATTTCTGTTTTTAACGATTAAATCTGCTAGTTGTTTGTTAGATGCTTTAATTAGCTCATCTTCTGAAACATTTAATAAAATATTATATTCATTCCCAAAATGTTTAAGAAGCTTGTAATGTTCTTCAAAAACAGGTTTTGTTGAAATTGATTTGTGAAGTACAAAAGAAATCAGTTCTGATAATGGTATCAGGCTCTTAAATTCTTTTGCATTCTTCGGCTTAAAGCCCTCTGGCCTGTCTTTGTCAGCCAATTGCTCTACGCGGTTCATGACGCCGATTGTCAAAGGCTTTTTGCAGACAGGACAGAAACCATTATGAGTTTTTGTTTCAGATGGATGATAACTTATTCCGCAATCTCTGTGGCCATCAAAATGATACTTGCCATAATTTGGATCAACTTCTATTGTTCCCCACAATCCATCGCCTGTTCGTATGGCAGAGATAATATCTGAATAGGTTAAATTTTCTAAGTACGGGTTTATTAAATTAATACTTTCACTAGTCTTTTTATTCTCTTTATTATATTTAT
>JACQSP010000108.1 GCA_016205905.1 Candidatus Woesearchaeota archaeon | reverse complement strand
TATTTATATATCTTTTTATTATATATTTTTGTATATACGTATACATGTTTCTTAGTATTATGGAATAATTACAAATATTCTTAAAGCAATTTTTCCATTTCAAATATAAATTCTTTTGCCCTAATTATAGATGTTTTCGCTTTACTATGCAGTTCAGATTCTTTCATTTCATATTGTACTTCACTTCTCTTTTTTCTTTCCATCTCAAATGTTTCAAGCAAAGAATCGACTTTAATTCCTGCAAGCGCCTCTCGCCTGGCTTCTTCATAATGTTCAAGCAATGTTTTCCTTAACTTATTTCTTACAAAAACAATTAGAGCATCAGCAGTTATCTTATGTGATATCTTTTCTCCAACTTTGTAGCCTTGTTTATAAAGAACAGTATTAGCAATATAGTACATAGCATAGTATGAAGTAACAATGATCCATAAATCAGATTTATTATGTTGAAGTAAAAATTCAGCGATGTCTAAGCTCTCGTGGGCATTTTTAAGTAAAATAATGTAAATTTCTTTTTGAAATGGTGCTTTTTTTAGTAAACCCTCTTCAATGTATTGTCTAACCTGTTTTTCTGCTTCTTTTATTTTGTTTTCATCAAGCATTGCCCATCAACCTGTAATAATCTTCTATGCCAAAAAGGAGAATATTATGTTTTATTGCTTCAGACACAACTGTGAACTCTTTTGATTTTAGCATTGTTTGAAAATCAGCATATTTTATATGTGTGAGATGAATCGGCAAAGGCAGAAGATTTATCTGTGTTTGTATATCCCTTTCATGATCAGCTATCAAAAGCAAGTCAATATCAGAGTGTTTTGTTTGTGTTTTCTTAGCAAAAGAGCCAAATAATAATAAAACAAATTGATGGTTTATTTCTTTGAAACGATTATATATCACTTTAAAGTTTTTATTTTTCAATAATTCCTGCAGACGATTGTGTTCCACCACAAACACAGAATTGTTAAAATTTTTGTTAAACTTGCAAATCATAGTATTGCCATGTTTAGTAATATCAGCAATTCCTTCTTTATTGAGTTTATGCACTGCCTGATAAGCTGATTTGTAATTTATTTTTCGTTTGAGGGCAATTTGCCGAATACTAAATATTTCTTCTTGGCTTTCTATCAGCAGCTGCAATATGTTTAGTTTTTCATTATCCATATTAAACCATAGTATTATGGTTTTATACCATATATTTAAATGTTTCGGTAATTTAAGTTTTAGAGACTGCAAGGAGGTTTCTTATCACCAGCCACAAATACTGCTTTGCCCAGCAGGAATAGGAAACAAACAGCAATAAGTATATTAAATAGTATATCTTTGGCGGCAGAAAGTTTATGGTGATCATAAATTTTATTATTACGACAAGCATTATTAATAATATTGCATAAGGAATAATGAACAGATAAATCCTTGCGAATGCAGCCTTGAAAAATTTAGATAAGGCTTCTGCGAATCCTGTTTTCCTTAATCCTGTTTCTTTTGAAGGGTTTATTACTGTTCTTTTTCCAGAGATTGCTGGGGTTTCTTTTGCAGAGTTTACTGTAAAGCCCACAATTGCATTGGCCAGATGGGAGATATAAATTGTAAACGGAACTGTAAACCACAAAAGGAACTTTATTTGGTTAGACTGATCAATTAAATAAACCCCAATAAATAACATGCCTACAAAAAACAGCGAGATTATCAAATTTGCAGCACTTAGGCTAAAAAAGGCTTTAAGAGTATAAGTTACATTCTGTATTCTCGACCATACCAAGCCCTTGAAAAAACTGAAACTGAATAACATCAAAAGCATGGCAACAACACTAAGAGCGCCTGTAAAATAAATAGAGTTTTCCATTTGCTGTGCCATTGGAATAAGCTGCTCAGCAGGAAGGTTCTGCATCCCTTCTACAAATGTTTTTGCCTTGAAAAGAAATGTTGCTTTTGGCAGAACATATCTTATAAATGTAAATATTATAAATGCAAACCCAAGATAATAAGCAAGGTCGTACATGACAGTGATCAAATAATTAAGAATATTGTTTTTCTTAAAGCACTGAAAGCTTTTTACGAATGATGTGTTTGATAAAGTCTGTTTAATTGTTTGTGTTATGCTCATTGTTTATCACCGTTAAATTTTTTTGATTTTATTGCATATTCCGTATTTGTTTAGCATCATAAGGTCAAAATTCATTTAGAGTATGACTCACGAAGGTGACAGGGGGACTTGCCCCATACGGGGATGTCACCTCTGCGAAACTTTCATGCGTAATTTTGAAGATGCTAAACAAATACCATATTCCTGTAATAATATGTTTTATAGCCAATCACCCTATAATATTTATGTATGTATTTTGTTGGTTGGCTATATCTATTATTTCTCGCTATAGTTTAGGCAGAATTTCCACGCTGGAATAAGCTGCACATGAATCTTGTCCTTACCTGTTTGAAGTATTTCCTTGCCTTCTGTATCTTTCGTAACCATTATTGCCTCTTTTATCTTAAATCTCCTTGAGAATTTTAACAAATTTTTAAAATCCTTTTTTACAATGATATTTGCATATTTAACTTCAACAGGAATAAGCTCGCTGCCTTTTTCCAAGATGATATCCACTTCCTCTTTTGAGGGTGTTCTCCAGAACCATTTGGCGTTTAAATGAGATATAATTAAGTTCTCTATAAGCTTTGATTCCTCTATTTGTGGGTTGAGATAAGAAAAAAATGCAGGAGTAATTAAATAAATTCTCTTTAATTTCTTCTCTGAAGTAAACGCATTTTTTGAGTAATTGTACAATTTTCTTGTTAAAAAAGATTCTTCCAAATAAAAGAAATAATTAGACAATGTTTCTCTATGAACCCCAAATTCTCTTGATAGGCTTTCATAGCCTGAAAACATTCCTGGCTGAGAAGCCACTATTTTTAATAATTTTAACAATAATTCTTCCTGTTCTATTGGAAAAATAGAAGGGATGTCATGATATATAATTTGTTCTATAATCGATTTAGTGTATTTCAGCATCTTTTCTTCATCTTCATTCATCATCTCAATAAACTGCCTCTTTTGATAACGCTGAAATTCTCTTTTTATCTCTTCTGAAAGCAATTGCTGTTTGTCTATTAATTCTCCTCTTCCTTTTAATGTTAAAAATTCTTTAAAAGTTAGAGGACTTAATGTATATTCATATATTCTTCCTGCTAAAGATTCTTGGGTATGTTTTTTAATAAACAAAGATGCAGAACCACTAACAAAGAATTTTAAATTTGGATAAAAATCATAATAATATTTTATTTGATTCTGCCAATTTTTTAACTTTTGTATTTCATCTAAAAATATATATAGCTTATCCTGTATTGTACGAATGCTTTTTCCCATCTTTAGTTCATAGCTATTTATAACATCAGAAAGTTTAGGCTGTTCTTCGTCAAATGAAAAATAGAGTATATGTTTTCTTTGAACTTGTTTATCTTTTATTAAGTGATTAATCAGCTGATAAAACAGTGTTGTTTTTCCTGTTCTTCTTAAACCTATCAGAGAGATTATCTGTTTTGAAGTTAATTCCTTAACTAATTCGCTATAGAGGTTTCTATACAAAAAGTGATTATAAAAAAAGTCTTCTTCCCAATGAGGATTGTGATCATCTATCATATTAATTCACATACTTGTTATTATTCTATTTTTGATAGGTTTCTTGTTATTATAACCGACATGTTTCTCAATAATATGCGTATTATAACCGACATGTTTCTCAATAATATGACTGCTTCTTTATAAAGTTTTCGTTTTTTCGGTTCAAAATCGCACTTATTAATTGTAGAGTAACAATAAGTATTGGTATGAGGCATTATTTCTTATGCATTATTTTTTGAATTCCAGCGCAGTGCTTGCGACATTACCACAATCTGTATCCATTGTTTCAGGGTTTAGAATAATCTCATCGCCCTCTAATTTCTGGCATAATGGCGCTTTGTAGCCTTCATTATCTAATATTTTTAAACAGGCATGGTCAAACCTGCATTCTTCTATTCCCTCTGCATCGCAGTCAAAAGTTAATTGGTCAGTTGCATAATGATTTCTGTGAACTCCTAACGGATTATTGACGACAAACTCATCTTTCCATCCTGCGCCGGTTGTTGAGAATGATTTCTTCTGCGTGCATTTGTTATATAAATAGGCGACACCATGCACAGGCCCAATTGTTTGTATACTGAATGCATACCTGAATATTGTGCCGTTGACTTGCTCTTTTTCCCCGCCTAAAGTTACAATAATTTCATTCTGCCCAAGATAACTTAAATTGTGCGCAAAATTATGCTCCTGCGTGATTGTTCCGCCTGCAATTAAATCAACCTCGCTTTCACCTGCGTTATAATAATTCATGTGGCAGACATTATCATACATCCAATATTCTAATTTAGAAAATGCATTGTTTGACCAATCATCAAATAAAGTGCCGAATACAACCTCGACTCTTGAGCGGAATTCAAAGTCGAGAGACTGGTAAAGCTGCTCTGAAAGGGCGTTTGCACCTGCGCATTTATCTGCGTCAGCACTTACCCCTTTAGCACATTCTTCAATAATCTTTTCTGTGACTGTTGTTGGGTCCTTGACGCAAGATTCTTCTCCTTGATATTTTGTGCAGTATTTGTCGCCGTCAGAAGTTTGTGTACAGCCTTTTAATTCATCACAATTAACTGCTTTGCAGTGCCCCATTGTTACATGTTCAGCAGCGCAGGTTGTAGGTTCTTTTGTTTTCTCATCTTTTTTTATTTCTCCATCCATATCTACTTCAACATAAACATAACCTTCAACACCATCAAGTATACTTTCGTGCTTGAAGGCGAATTTTGCCTGTTCTTTGGTACATGATTCAGCATCAGTTATACAAGAAGCAACGTAACCATTTGCGTCTAAACCAGCGACGTTTTGAGGTTGGACATATGGTTTTTCTTCTTTTGGGGTTGGTGGTTCGGGTAGTGGTGCTTCTTCAACATCCCTTTCTTCTCCAGGAGGAGCTGGTGCTGGTGCAACTTCTGCTGATTTAGGTGTTAATTCATTTGGTGGTATTTTTTTTATCCCTTCAAGGAGATTATCTAAACTAGTTCCAATTAGGTTTTGGCAGTTAGGTTCACCAGAACATAACAATTTACCATTACTAGTTTCGACACCAACAATATTTCCATATTTATCAATAGTGACTATGCCGCCAATAGCTTGTTTTAAGTTTTCATTTTTTACAGTTTTGCCGGGCAAAGTATCTAATTTCCATACAGTATCACCATTACTCTCTTTTGTCTGTAAAGTCATTGCAACTGTTGTTCCTGTTACTATTGCAGCTTGTCCTCCACCATAAGTTATTGTTGCTTTGCCTTGAGGTGATGAAACTTCTTCTGTTTTTTGTTCTGCTGCTTTTACTGCTGCTGGTGGTCCAACTTGCGGTTCTGGTGCATCAAGTTGTGGTAATGCGTTCAATTCTTTTAATTTTGCTATACCGGCTAGAACTGATGTTAGACTAAATTTACCCTTCATATAAGTATCACAACTAGATTTGTCAGCACACAAAGAGTTACCATCTTTTTTATTAATTCCGACCACTTCATTTTGACTATTAACAATAATAGTTCCGCCCTCGACTTCTTTTGCTCGTTGTGATATTGTTTTGTCAGATATTTCTCCCACTTTCCAGATAGTATTTTTTCCATCTGTTTTTACAAATACCAACCCTGCTGTATTTCCTATAACTGCTGGCGTTTCTGAGCCGCCATAGACGATTGTTACTTTGCCACTATCTGATGTGGCTATTACTTCTCTTTTTACTTCTTGCGTCGTCACTGTTGCATCTCCTTTTTCTGGCTGAGGCAATGATTCTGTCACAGTTTGTGCACCAAACTGTTTGGCAGATGCAACAAGAGTATTCATAGTGGGATCATCGTGAATATGCTCAATTAATAGTTCATACTTATCTTCTATTTGCTGACACAAATCAGAACCAGAGCATAATTGTTCATCTAAATAAATCTGTCCGTCGCCTGTTATTTTTACAACATGTGTAATTGGTTTTCCTGTTACTGCGTCAGTATCTGTTCCAGTGTATTCTCCATGCCAAGCACTATCAGAATGAAAATAAGTGAAAGCTTGATCTTCAAATTGTAAAACTCTGTCTTGGGTTTCAAGTTGACCTATGCCACTAGGATTATAAATTGAAGTCACACCATCTTTTCCAACACTTGAAACCTGAGTTAAATAATTGCCTTCAAAATTATAATAAGTTAATGATTCAAAACCCTGTCCTTTTTCTTTATCAAAATTAGAACCATCAGCGCCGTTATAAACCTTAACAACTTGCCGCCCTTTTTCTTCCTCTACTTTGTAAATAACATCTCCAGTGAACCAACTATTTTTCTTGTCTACATAGCAATAATCTGCACCGCATTTTAAATTATTTAAATCCAACTGGTAAGGATATTGCTGGCTTATTACATCATAAAGCAAAGCAATTTGCTGCGAAGTCAATTTTCCGTCAGGATTGTTATCTCGTTTTTCCATTGGCTGCAATAATTTTTGATAAACATCAGTTGGTATCTTTACTGTTTCACCTTTTGTATTCGTGAAAAAATAAATATTACCACTTAGAGCTATACCAGCAACTATTGGCTTTTCCTCTTGTTGAGGTAAAGCATATAAACTCTCTTTTTTCTTTGATAAAGCGGCAGATAAAGCGCCAATTGTTTTTGAACCAACCTTACCATCAGCAGTACAAACTCCACTAACTGATTTACCTATACAAGTATCAGTACAACCTTTTCCGTCGTCACCGCAATTTTGTAATATCCATGCTTTTTGGAAATCTTCAACTGCTTGTTTTTCGTTACCAGAAGTAACTGTTGCACCTGCTTGTTTAAGCGCTTCGACAACTGCAGGATTATCTGTTTTTTGTGTACCTTCAAGTTGATTTAAATTTGAAATAGTTTGAGATACTTCAGCAACACCTTTTGGAACAACTGCAGATTCTGCAGGAGCTAATGATTTTGGTGGTGTCATCTGTTGTGGCAATAGACCATATGATAGTAATGTTATTGTTTGAGATTGGCCATGTTGATCTGTATAAGTAACAGTCATACCATCAGCAGAACTTCCATCAGTATTGATAAACCTACTATTTTTACTATCCCAATAGACTATTTTGCCATATTCATCAGTTGCACCAACATTTGAAACAACTTGCACTGCACCTTTTTCATTATAAGCATAATGTACACTACCTATCTTAACAACAGCATTTTTTAAGGGATTTCCTTTTTGGTCATAAGCTGTTTCAGTTTGCGAAAATCCAGTAGCAGCAGAACTTTGTGTATAAATTGTTTGATCATCTTCGGTTTGACGAGAATATAATCTTGTTTCAACACCTTTTTTTATAATACCTATTCCATCTGAGTAAGTTATTGTTCCAGAAGTAAGTTTCTTTAGTTCTTGTGCTTTTGCGTCAAAAGTAAAATATCCTTTATCGCTTTTTACAATTTGTTTGCTGTCTTTTAATGTTCCGCCTGTGAAAGTGTATTCAGTTGTTTCGCCTTTTTTTATTACTACCAATTGTGAGCCAACTGTAAATATGGCTGTTTTTATTTTGCTAAATCCTCCTTCTTCATTTGGCACAACATAATTATTTCCTATCTTATAAACATTATCATTCTGTGAAGAACCAATGAATGTAACACTGAATAGTCCTTTAGAAGTTCCAGTAGCTGCAAATAATCCGTTGGTATTTTCAAACTTAACATCAACACCATGTGTTTGTGCTTGTACAAAATCAGATTTTGCCTTGGTTTGTTGTTGTGTATCGCCAACACTAGAAACAACCTGCCCATTTGTAATAAAACCAAATTGGATTGCTCCTGTTGTATCAGTTTTGATAATAGGTATTTGGGTGTTAGTAGGGACATTTATATAAGTATCTCCTACTTTAATACATGGTACATTATTGCACATATAAACTGATTTTCCTGTCGCTGTAGTATATTGTAATTGTGTTGGTGATGTAACAGTAGATTCCCATCCTGGAAAATCCGTAGGTGTTTCAACTGGTTGTATGTTTAATGCAGGTGTTTCATCAGAAAGGGTTATTTTCCCCAATGCTTCGGATTTTGTAGGTTCTTTATGAGCTGAAAGGCCTTTCAAAGCTATTGGTTCTCCAATACCTTCTCCACTAACAGCTATCTCTCCTTCACCTGTAACACTTATACTTAGAGAAGGCAATAATTTTTGTATATCCTCTTTAGATTTAGGCATTCCTCTTCCAGTTAATGTTTGATCAATCATATCATAAATTTTATCCAAATCATATTGTGAGAAATAAGTACCTGTAGCAGTTGGAAAGACTATTTCTCCTTCTTCATTAAATGTTTGAAATGAACCATCTTGTTTTGTTTTAAAACTTCCGTCTGGATTTTGTTGGAGATAAACTACCTTTGTTCCTTTACTTAATTCTGTTTGAAGTAATGTTCCTGCAATTTTTCCAGATTTATCAACTAAAACATATCCATTGCTAACCTTTAGTTTCTGACCAGAAGGTGATGTTCCAGTAACACGATCATAAACTATTTCCTCTACTCCAACTGTTTTAAAATATTGAGAACTTTCTGTTGTCCCTATTTTTAATGGTGTAACTTTATGTACTTTAGATAATGAATCAAATAGATAAGTAGATTGTTGTGCACCAGATGAGCTTAATTTAACTATACCAGTTAATACTTTAGGCATTTGTGTCCATGTTCCACTTGCATCAAGCTGATACAGATATTTATCAATACCAACAATAACTGCTTTGGTTTTTCCATTTGGAAGAAGCCAAACCATTTCTTCCCCTTGTGGTTTATCTCCTGATTTATACCCCATCCCAACCAAATCCCCATCACCACCAAAAT
Organism: Candidatus Woesearchaeota archaeon; assembly: GCA_016205905.1. Taxonomy (GTDB): domain Archaea; phylum Nanobdellota; class Nanobdellia; order Woesearchaeales; family DSVV01; genus JACQSP01. The sequence continues at coordinate 2,221 of JACQSP010000108.1, read as the reverse complement.
TATCATAACTACCGCCATTATTCAAATTATTATAATTCTTCTTGTATTCGGGACTTTGAAATATTACCAGAGATGTAACTATCATAAGCAATGTTATAAATATCAGTGCTTTACGAAATTTGTGTTTTGGCATTTTAATTATTTTGTAATACCATACTTCTCTTTGATAAAATTGAATATAACATTATGGACTTTATCTGCAATAGTTATTGCTTCTTCAGCATCATTTTTCTTATATTCCTTGCTTGGTTCCCATATAGGTTTGATAGGGTCGTAAAATAAAGGGTATCTTGGTCTAGAGCCATGCCTTTCTAGCTTTCTTGCCTCTTGAATCACTTCTTTTATCTGATTGAATTTGGAAAACAAAAGTGTAAGCTTGTCTGAAACATTATGCTCATCTGTGATAATAATAGCATTTAATGCCAACATTGCTTTCAGCATTTTTTCAACACATTGCTGCGAATGATAGATAGACTTACTATAAATCTTACTATCTAACAAAATCCTAGCTGCATTCATATCCACTTCTGCATCATTGATTAATGCAATGCAAATATCTTTATACCTTGATTGCAAGAGCCGGCACCTCCCATGTTATTTTATCAATTTTGTAAGCTTTCCATTTTTTTAAATTTCCCTTAAAAGCAAGCATCTCTTTTTTAAAGAAAGAATCATTATCATAAACTATTTTGTAATTATCACACAACCCAAACATGAGTGGTGCACCTTCTTTTATTGAAAATTTAATTTCTTTAACAGTTGCTGATGTGATATGCAATGAAACCCCTTTTTCTAACACCTTATTTTCTATTTTCAATGCTAACTCATCTCTTTTTCTCCAATCATTTGGCAATCTTTTATATACTAACAAAAGATCAACATCATTAGCTAATTTTTTAGTTAGGTAACTCCCAAATATTATTATAGACACTACATTTGAATCCTTTTTAAGTTCCTTTATTACTTCACTAATTATTATTTTTTTATGTTTTGGCATTTTATCCTTCAACAACCTGTTTTATGTGGCTGACAAATTTCTTAGCATTGTTAACAGACTCGTTTGCAGGCTCAATGTTGGCTTGGGGGAGTGTCTTATAAACAAATAATCCTCTTTTCCTCTTCTCCAACTGAAATAAACTCAAAAGCTCATCAGCTCTTATTATCATTTGGCTGTATATTTTCAGCAACTCTAAATCTAGTATACCTGAATCAACAAAGTTTATCTTAAATTCCTCCAATGTCTTTTTGTGCACTTCAGGAGCATCTGTTGTTATATTCTTTGTTAAAAGTATTGCTTTAGCAGAATAAAATATCGCATAATATGAATGAGAGATAACTGATGAGTAAAATGTGTCTTCTTTTTTTAAACCCAGCTTTTCTTTTTCTTCTGAACTTTCAGATATTATTTTTATTGCCATTGCTAATCTTAACTCATTAGATGCTCTTTCAAGATATTGTTTAACCTTTAAATCCATGTTCAATTGCCTCGTTTAATATGTTGTAGTAAAGCTCAGCACCTTCTATTATAATTTTTTTTCTTGTAATCTCTTTTCCATAGTTCTCTTCTTTGTTAGTGAGCATCTCAAAAAACTCTTCCCTTGTAAAAACATAAGGATGCAGTGGTGGAATCATAAGCTCACCTTCACTCGACAAGTTATTCAGCAAAAACTTTTTATTTTCTTTTCTTTCAATGATAACAACAATATCCAAGTCTGATTTTCTTGTAAATGTGTTGCCTGCATAACTGCCAGTTACTATAAAGATATGAAAATCGCCGGGCATTAACGCCTGTATCCTCTTTAGGTTAGGCACATTTTGCTTTGAAATGTTAAGTTCTTCAGCCAAGCTAAGATAGGCAATAGTTTTATGCTCATTAAGATTAATGGAACACAATTGATTCTGGCCAATTCTTTTAATGGCTAAAATATTCCCTTTTTGCAATTTTTTAATAGCATTATGCGTCCAGTTATAAGATTTTGTCTTGATTTTCTTCATAACTTCCATAATAGTAAAACTAGCAAAAAGATTGATTCTGAACAATTCCAATATTTGAAGCTCTTTTGAAGTTAGCATGTTAAATCATAACTATACTAAAATTAGGATAATACTATCCCTTAATTAGTATAAGCGGATGATGTCTATATTTTTAGACATCACCTGTTTTTGGCTAATATCAGCCAGATTTGGCTTAATGAATGATTTAATTTTTTTTGGCATTTTA
>JACQSP010000110.1 GCA_016205905.1 Candidatus Woesearchaeota archaeon | reverse complement strand
CTCCAAGTATTCGTGGGCAACTAACAGCGATTATATGTTAGCCAAAATTGCTAATTTGCCTTAGGTTCCTTGATGGTATTCACGCTGTGGCTTCGCTTAATGGAATTAAGCGGTTTGCTTCGCTCAGCCCAAATTTTTTGCTGTTTGATTTTTATATTGAAATTAAAAAAAATACACAACAAGTTGAAAAAAATAAGTGGTGGTTTGAGAGAAACTATAAGAAAAATGTTTTTTTGGTTGGATTTTGATTTTTACTTTTCTGAATTGTAACACAACCTGTACGCCCAAGAACGAAACAAACACATTTAAACAAATAATTTACGTCATCACACCTTTTTCATTTGTTTCTGTAAGCGCAGTTCCCAGTCCTTTTCCCATACTAAATCCCTGTTCGCTCATTAGTTTGGTTAATAACTGCAAAAATGAAACTGATTCTTTGTATTCTACAATCTCAGCAGTAATATTTAGTTTTGTTTCAATATATTTCAGTGCTTCCTTTTTCCCGCCGATTTCATCGATGAGTCCAAGTGTCTTTGCCTTTTCACCTAAGAAAACTCTGCCGTCTGCAAATTCTTCCACTTGTTTCTTTGTTAATTTTCTATTGTTTGCAACTTCTTCAATAAAATATTGATGAATTTGCTTTAGCTCTTCAATAAAGATATCTCTCTCTTCTTCACTCAGCTCTTTGAACGGAGAGCCCATTTCCTTATATTTTCCAGCAGAAAGGCTTTCATAAGTGATATTATACTTATCAAGAAGCCCGCTGAATTCAAGATAAGATGCAATTACACCAATGCTTCCAGTCATGCTCATCTTGTTTGCGACAATGTAATCAGTATTAGAAGCAACCCAATAAGCGCCGCTTGCTCCGACCTCTCTAATCCATGATACTGTGGTTTTGTTTGTTGTTTCCCTCAGCTCCTTGATAGCTTGTCCAATCTCGTCGCTGGCAACAGCGCTTCCACCAGGTGAATTTATTTCAAAAATAACTGCTTTGATATTATCATTCTTTTCTGCATCTTCAATAAAAGTTATTATTTCTGTGCTTGTTACATAATCTGATGAAAATGCGCTTTCATGGTCGCCAACTACAATTGGTCCGTTTATTGAGATTAAGGCAACATTAGCGCCTTCTGTAATTTCTCCCTGAACAGCTCCTTTGAACAATGCCTTTATTCCCCAACCCAGAAGCAAAAACCCGACTAAGAAAATAATAAATATTATTAAAAGAATATTTCTTGCCTTCATTTTTATCACCTTTTAATTATTAGCTTGTAAGAATTGGTTAGAAGGTAAGAGGAGTTAATTGTAAGAGGTAAAAGGTATGAGGTAAGAGGTACGATGATAACATCGTAGTTGTTCCCTCTTACCTCCTACCTCTTACTTTTAACCATTTAATCTTCTTACTTTGTTTTACAAGCCTTACCAGCCCTACGAGCCTTACAATCTTTGTTTAAGTAATTATTATAAGCCATTTACAGCAACATTTATAAATACTTTGCTTTTTGTATATAATACTATGAATAAGAAAAAGGAAGAATTAGCACAGGAAGAGCAGCAGCAGATGGAGATTAGAAGAACTCCTACACCAAGAGATAAACAAGTAATAGGTATCTGCGAGCAGAGATTAGGAGGCAGCAGAATGAAAGTAAGGTGTATGGACGGGAAAACAAGAGTCTGCAGAATACCCGGAAGATTAAAAAGAAAATTATGGGTAAGAGAAGGCGACACACTGCTTGTAGAGCCATGGGAATTTGGAGGAGATGAAAAAGGCGATGTCGTCTTTAAGTACAGGCCGATACAGATCAGTTTCTTAAAGAATAGAGGATTATTAAAATTAGAGGATTTTGGCGCATTCTAGAACGTTCACTTAATCTGTTTTGGGTATATTTCTTTTAAAAACAGAAAAATATTTGGAAGTGACATCAGAAACAAAGAAATAGAGTTTGAAGAGATAAAAAAATCTATACAAAAAGGTAAACCATCAGAAGGTCCAGACAAGAGAGTTGATGTATTTGTTAAAAAATCTGATGGAACAGAAGTTTACTTCGATATTACTTCTCCAAAACCAAATATTAAAGAATTTGTCGCACTCAAAAAGAAGCTGTTAAGATGGATTGGTTTAAGGTTAAGCACAAATAAAAATGCCAAAATTATAACTGCTTTAGGTTTACCTTACAATCCTTACCACCCAGAACCTTACAATCGCTGGACAAAAGGCAATATGTATGATTCAAACCAGCTAATGGTCGGGCAAGATTTTTGGAATTTTGTTTCAGGAGAAAATATTTACGATGAATTTATTGAAATTTTTGAAGAAGTTGGAGAAGAATTGAGAGACAAAATAAAAGAGATAGCTAAAAAGTAATCATCTTTTCTTCATATGAAATATTATCTCCGCATAAGGTTGCCTGTCCCTTTCTGTTCTGTTCAAAACAGGTCTCTTAAACTGCTCAACAATCTTTAATCCACTTTTTTCTGCGATTTTTGGATAGAGATTATATTTATCATTAGCTACAATAAAGAAATCTCCATCATCTTTGACAAATCTGCTTATATTTATGAAAACCTTGCTTATTCCTTGGACATACTCATCTTTTGCTTTTTCTCCCTGTCCCTTGAATAATGGACCTATTTCTTTATCATCCTTTCTTAAAATCCCAAATAGCTCGTAAGCGTAAGCGTGTTGCTCATGGTAATCTATTTGACCAACATAAGGTGGAGAAGTAAAAACTCCATCTATTTTTTTATTTACTAAGTGTTTGTAAAACACAGGGTTTTGCTTTTTAATCTCTCCAAAAATATCAGCTTCTCTTGAATCGCCATGGATAACCCCATTAAATACTTTTTTCTTTAGATTTGAAAAATCCTTTAATCGTGCAATTGTATCAAAAGTGTACCTTCTCAAATGTCTGTTTATTGTATTTAACGGCGTGCATATTTTTTTATG
>JACQSP010000107.1 GCA_016205905.1 Candidatus Woesearchaeota archaeon | reverse complement strand
GAAAGTCTGAAAGCTCAAATGTACGCTATATAGGCGGCACTTTCAAGCTGTCAAGCTTTCTAACTTTCAAACATTTTTCGTGAGACGTGTGGCTGCGCCCAGGAACGAAACAAAAACAAATAAACTATAAAAAATATAAAACATAAACTAACCGAAAGAGGCAGAAATGATTTCAAACAAAGATATTCATTTATTATCGCATCTTAGGACAAATGCGCGGCAAAAAGTGACTGAGATTTCAAAATCAACAGGTATGCCAGCTACTACAATCTATGGCAGGATAAAAGTTCATGAAACAAGTGGCATGGTAAAAAAACATGTAACTTTAGTTGATTTTAACAAGCTGGGGTACACCACGACAGCATTGATTGCATTAAAAGTTGAGAAGGAAAAAAGGGAACAGCTGGAAAATTATCTTTCAGCACATCCTAACATGAATTCATTATACCGTATAAATTATGGCCATGATTTTTTGGTTGAGATGGTCTTTGAGAACATGTCGCGGCTGCAGTGCTTTCTCGATGAGGCTGAGATGAAATTCAGTGTTGAAAAACCTGTGTTTTTTAATATAGTCAATGAAATAAAGAAAGAAGTATTTATGAGCAGAGAAAAAAATTATATAACCAATGAAATAAAAAAATAAGTATCTTTGAGCAGGGAAAAAGAGGATGTTGACAAGAATTAAATATAAACCTGAATTGATAAATAAATGAATACTATCTTTTCAATTCCAACAATGGTTTTACTTCAACTGTTTCAAATAACTTCATTATATAATTATAATACAGCACAAACCTCTGCTGCAGATAAGCCGGCATTTCCATCATTGCTGCCATTCTTTCATTTTCATACCTCATATGGCCAACCTCAGAGTCAACAAGGTCATACAAAAAGCTTTTTTGGTCCTGAATTGCGATTTCAAATATATCCTTGCCAAATATATCTCTTTTCACGTCGGGATATGGCCTTAATTTAATCTGAAGCAATGAGCTTAATCTGTTTTCCTGAAGATAATGATTGTCCATCTCCTGCACTACATACCCTCTGATATGGCTTTCCATATATGACTTATCAACTGTGTGCCTGTAGTTCTCAATCTGTAAAACATTTCCGGCCCTTAATGGTACAATTGCTCTTAATACATTAGGTATATCCTCTTTACTTCTGACAATAATCTTATTGCCGAAAATATCATCAATTATTACTGCTTTGTAAAGCTCTTCTAATCCTTTTTCATGCGGTGTTGTTCTTGCTATTTTTGCATAATGCATCCATCTTCTTGCAATTCTTCTTTTTTCTGAATCTTGATTATTTCGATTTTTTTCTGAAAATTCCGCTCTTTTGTCAAACTGTCTTTTGTTCAAGACAAAATCATAAAGCACTTGATCAGCAATTGAAATTCTGAATGCTAGTTTTTCAGCAATTCTTTCATTTCTTTTTCTTCTGAATGCAAGGCAGGCAATATCTTCTCTTCCGTTAATACAAGCAACATAATAATTTACTTCTTTGTCTAAGCCCTTTCTAAATCCTTGTGTTTTCTTTCCTTTCTTTTTCTCTCTTCTCTTTTCAGCCTCTTTATTAATCTGTGCAGCTTCATCAAGATAAGACAAAACAAACTGCGCAAGTTCTTTGTCTTTTGAAATCTTGGAGCTAGTTAAATCTTTTATCAGCCCTGCTGCAGGAGAATATCTGTTTTTATTTAGCATCAAAAACAGCCGGTCAAATTGTTCTGCTAATTTTTTATAATTTGTAACATCAACGGAATTGCGTTGGATTTTCAATAATGATAATTCTGCGCTGATAATATTAGAAAGCTCTTTTTTGCATGAATTAACCCTCCCGTTAACTATCACCTGTAATGTAGGAAATGGCTCTTGTGTTAATGCGAGAGCACTTTCCCATATATTTATATTGAATGGGTCAAGAGTAAGATAAATTATTTTTCCTAAAGAAACTAAATCCAACGTAGATGCAGCCAACTTGTCTCCAATCTCCAATCCAGATGAAGCTAGAATCTCAGATCTTTTTAAAAGCATTTTATCATAATCTCTAGGTTTATCTAACTCCTTCCTTTTGAGTTTTACTTCAATTCCAGTATCCCCTGCTTTGATTTTTGGCATTATTAATTGCATTCAAGAGTGTTAGTATTTAAATGTTTTGCTTCTGTACGGTAGTAAAACAATTTATCTCTAATTTATCCCCTCACCAAAAACATTCAATCAATACTTAAATCTTTATGGCAAACTGAATTAGCTCAAATTTGAACTAGGTTTATATTAAGAATATCTTCATATACCTTACTTTTCAAGAAAAACGCTTAAACCTTTTAGTTTTCGAAATATTCGAGAAGATTCCGAATAGTAATAACACCCCAAAACCATCAAATTCTGATAACTTCCCGACTGAGAAGATGGATTCGCCAATGATGTACTAAATTAGTCGATAATCCCGACGAAATATCAAAAATGAGTTTATTCTACGCTTGTTGTGGAAGCCCCCTTCAACAACCCAAAGATATAGAAAGTCAATGAAATAGGGTGGTTTAGTGATATGTTATGGGATTATTCCGACGAGAAGATATTAGTATAGGAAAATGGTAGTTTTTTAGTAGAGTGTTTCTTATTGGTAATTGTTTATTAGTAATTTTATAGTTCTTAGTAGTTCTCTGTAGTTTCTGGCATGTCCAACAAAGTTCATGAAGAGAGTTAGTTTTTTAATTTTTAATCATAAACATTTCGCAAATTAGGATCTCGTGTTTTATGCGTTCTTTTATATCTGATCCCTTCTAGTTTTAAGAATTCTTCTAAATTATCTGCAATGTTGTGTACATCTACAAGAGCATCTACATTATAATGTTCTCTTATTAAAACTCCTGTTTTTGTTCTATAATCATCTTCTATTCCTGAAGAATAAGTTCCATCATACTTACATAATTTAGCGCCATATCGCTTTCCTTTGAACATAGCATCAATAAATCCCTCACCATCACCATCATTCCATCTATTTGTTGGTCTGTATGCTTTATCCCCATTGAATTCATTCATCCATCTCATTTCAAAATTATGTAACCAAACTCTATAATCATGTCCTCTTTTACCTACATACATCTCGATAAAGACCCAACAATCCAGTTCTTCTAATTCTTTAATCCTTTGCTCCTTTGTTTTTGCTCTGGTTGGTTTGGTTAATGTATTATCAATGCTCATTTTTTACTTATTCTCCACATTATTAATCATATTTTCCACAATAATCTTGTGATGTACAAGGCAGTTTTCCATCAATCAAAACCATACACCTTAAATCAGTCTCACAAGTAATATGATACCAATCATAATTTGGATCAAAGGTATCACCACGGCAAAAATTTCTGTATTGTCCTTCACCATAAGTTGTGCAAAAACGCTTGCCAAATTCCTTTGGTGTTTCACCTTCTCGTCTTCTTTCTTTTGTCCAAGGTTGATTGCACATCTCTTCTAATTCTTTATAAGCATTGTTGAAGCCTTGAATCTGCTCTGGTGACATTTGTGTGTACTTTACCTGTGGTTGTGTTGTGCAAGCTGCAAACAGTAGACCAATTATAGATAAACTTTTATTCATTTTACACCTAAACTAGCTGTTTTACTTACTATTCTTTCTATCACTTATCTTCCCATCAATCCTTGCCATTCTTTGCTCTAATTGGCTTAATCTTTGCTCAAATTCAAGCAGAGTATTCTGCATAGAAACAGTCCAATCACCCATACCCTGTTTTAGTGTGTTTATATCTTCTTTTACTGCAAAAAAGCCTTTTTTAACTCTTTTAGTTGTTGCAAACATGTTTTGACCTCGCTTTTAGCTTTATACTTTTTTATAAGCATTATATCATGATATTAAGCCTTTCATTATGTTAAAGTAATACTATCAAATTAACTACAGCTAGATGACAACTATTATATAAATGTTTCTATTGTGGTTATGGGGCGTATAAACATGTTTAGAACCTTTTTTTTTGAAAATGGATTATACACACAAGTGTGTATAATATTTGAAGAATTGTATACTCTAACATATAGATTAATCTGCTATAATTTTCAGAGCAAAACCTTCAAGAAATGATTAAACATTATTGCTAATTCAAGCCATATAAATCTAATCTTTGATTAAATCTTTTAATCTTGTTGAAGTATATAACTTTAAGATATAATTAAATCTTTTAAGCATAATCTGTCGAGAAGTTACATAACTTACGTTTTATAATAAGCATAATTCGTTAATATATTATGACGAATAATTTATCTAGACAGCATTAATTGATTATGTTTTGATATATTCTCCATTTTATCTACTTCTGTCGGCGTTATTAATACGGCTTTTTTGATTAATTTGATAGAAATTATGGAAAGAGGATATGAAAATACCAAAAAAAGAGATTATACTCAATTTTCACAGCGAAAAGTGAGAGTTAGCTCATTTTAACTGCAATTTAGAATTAATCAACTTTATTTAGAATTAATAAACTTTTAGTTAGAACTTGATTATCATTGACTGTTAAGTATTGTTTGTTCTGTTTGGATATATCTTTCAAGGTTTCCCCTGTCTTTAATGTATTTTCCATTGAGGAACACTCTTGGAACTCCGCAATGATTCTCGTCTCCACTTGCCACACATTTACTATAAAGAACCAGAAAATTATCTGCGCCGTCTTGTCCATATTGTTCTCTGCATCTTCCTTCTTTGCCTAAGCCAATAAATTCAACACAGATATTTTTAAATTCAACGTCTTGAATGTATTTTTTGCTCAATCCAGTAGATTCAATCCATTTAAAATACTCATGACAATGGGTACAATTTGGGTCAAAGAAGATTTCTACCCTTATTTTTGACTTGGCTTTTTCTTCAAGAACACCCTCTTTTTCAGGTGGATTTTTATGAGGTTTACTCTCTTCAACCTCATCTTCTATTGTTTGAGATGAATAAATGGAGGGTTGCGACGATTCTTTTGAATGTTCTTCTGGTGCAGCTTCCTTTTTTACAGCTGTTGAACTACTTCCGCAGCTATTAAGTAAGAATAAAGCAGTAATATATGTAATTGTTTGTTTCATTTTGTTTCTTTATTGTTTGCTGTTTTGTCACTTTTATTAATAATTCAAGGAATCCTACTCTTTTTATAAATTTAGCGTTAGAATAAACTATTTAAACTACCCTCTTCTTTTAGCTAAAGAAAGATAAACAATATGCCCCTGTAGCATAGCCTGGTAGTGCTAAATGGTTAACATCTGCAAAAGTGAGTGTTAATGTTAGGCACTAGGTAAATAGTGCGTCCGGTTGCGGACCGGGAGCTCGCGAGTTCAAATCTCGTCAGGGGCGTTATTTGTTTCTTAGATGTTTTGTACTCGTCCCACAACAAATATAAACACATCTCTATTCACACAGAATTATGAACAAACTAACTCTATTTTTTGTAATATTTTTCAGCTTAATTTTGTCAACCTCTTTTGCAAACGCAATCATCTTCAAACAAAACATGCAAATCTCAGCTTTTGGGCATAAAGTAAAGCTTATTGGTGTAACCAGCGATGAGGCATGCCTATTCAATATTGATGACAAATTAATGCCAATCCTCGAGCATGAAGAAGGAAAATATAATGGCATTTACATCTGGGTAAATGATGCGATAAAGACACATTCAGAAGGAAAAGATTATTGTGATGTTATCTTGTCTTTCCCGCAGGGATTGATTGAGGATAAAAATAATCCTACTAATTCTTCAAGCTATAAAAATACAAATATAATAAAAATCGAGACAGCAAAAAAGACAATCCCTCCAAAAGATAATTTTACCCCAGAACCACAAAATACACCGCCGCAGTTATTAATCAATGAAATAATAAAGCCGCAGGAGAAGACATGGTATCAGAAGATTATTGGCTGGTTTGTGTCGTTGTTTGAGTAATCCTGTGAGGAAACAACTCCTAAAAGCAGTTAGTGTAAGAATTAAATAGTGTATTTGTTTAACCAATTAATGTTTTTTTCTGCTCACAATCCTGTTTCTCGCTCACAGCTCGTTTTAAGGACGCAGTCCCACGTCACATGAAAAAAAACAGTTTGTAGTTAGTCGTTTGTCGTTAGTCGTAAACGAACAAACGTAAAAAACATCTGACGACAAACGACCTACGGCTAACGACTTACTCGCTCTTGGCTGCGCCCAGGAACTAAAAAAATACATAATATTTATAACCTGTTCTTTATTCCCTCATAAATATGGTTCATGATATAAGAGCAAGGCAAGAATCAGAACGAATCGAACGAAACAGAAGAGCAGAAGAGAAGGAAGCATCAAAATATATAGCCAATCTTCGAAAGACAGAAAAAGTTGCTTCTGAATATTTATTGACTAGTTCTGCAGAAGCATATATAAGCTTTTGCCGTGCCGGGAAAAGCCCCACAGATTATATTCTTAGAAGTGTTGATGCGTTCTATGCTTGGTCATCTGTATCTTTATTTCCACATGTTTATAAAACACCTGTTGAAAGATTAGAAATTGTTGTCTTAGAATGCAAAAAAGAGATGATTAGAAAAGCAAGAAAATTAGGCGCAGAGGTTGTTGTTGATATAACTACAAATGTTCTTGATAATGATCAATTCATTTATTTCATGAGGGGAACTGCATTAACTCTTAAAAAATATACTAAAAGTGCAAAATAATCGAACATTATTTTGCACTTTTAGTATATACAAACGTGATTAATTTGTACGAAAATTAATCACGTTTAGTATATGAG
>JACQSP010000106.1 GCA_016205905.1 Candidatus Woesearchaeota archaeon | reverse complement strand
CGTCATAAGACTCTTTTTTTGTAATCCAGTCTATCTTGCAGTTTTTGTATTTGGCTTTTAAGCCGTGAAGAATGGTTGTTGTTCTAATAACATCGCCTATTGCCCCAAGCTTGATTACAAGTATTTTCATTCTTTTAGAGGAAAAAACAGGCAATTTAAAGGTTTCTAATTGACAATATGGAAAGAAATGGAAAGATTTAAATAAATTAAAGCTGGGCTGTGATTGTAGGGGTGCGTTTTCATTATAAAAAAAGAAGTAATTAACAAACTCTTTCTCCTAGGTTTTCTGATATCATTTATTCGCCAGTCAAAAATTTTAATTGGAACAAGAGGTGTTTTCTATGAGAATAAATAAAGTGTTAATTCTAGCGATATTGTTAGCTGGTATTTTCGCAATCACCGTTGCAAGCCAGATACAAGGAGATACTGTTAGCGCTGAAGAAAAGCAGGACTGCACCGTAACATTCTATAATCAAACCCAGAATATTTACGGTTATGTAACAAGGACAAGAGATACTTATGGAACTTGTTATAATTCTGCAAATGAAAGCTATTACTCTTGTGTCAATGGCACAGAATCATATCAAAATTATGAAGTTGTAGACACTCAGGCAGTTTTGAAGAACAATACAAAATGCCAAACAAGCTCGTATGTAATTACAATAACTAAAGGCTTGTCAACAGAAAAGAAGGAAGTTGATTTTTCAAGCTGGGGCACTTGCGTTAAAAGCACTGAAAATGATTGCATAGCCATTACATGCGGCACTTTGAAAGGCGGAAGCGCAAGAAACGGAATTTTTAACGGCTGCGACAATGGCAAATCTTGCCAGAAATTCTTGTTTTGTCCGGATAGTACACAAGTCCTTTACAAGGCTGCTAGGGGCGATTTTGTCCAAGAAGATCCGACGTTCCAATTGGACAAGCTAAGCTACAAGGAGGTGGGACAATGAAAAAAATAATTATTGTCCTAGTTTTATCTTTTTTAATAATTCCTTTTGCTTTTTCTATAATATCCACCATTGAAAGTGAAGGTGGCTATAGTACACAAGCTACATCAGGCGAGTTTGAATGTTATATCATAGAAGTTTTGCCAGGCTCTGGAATCATAAACTTAACAATAGACCTTGCAGACCAGATTAATCCAAGCGGCGGCAGATTGCTATTATGGGACAATGTTACAGGCAATCTTGAGGGGAATGTAACAATTACAGGCTCTGGAAACTTGGCAGTTAACATTAACATATCCTCTGCAGCACAAACTGCTGATGGAAGGGTTTTTATAGCAGCTTTTGCCGGTTCGCATGCTTGGACCAGGGTTTATAAAGATCCCAGCAATAAGCCAGTGACTAGTAATGGCATTAATGTCCATGAATCTGCTCAGCCCCCAAGTGGCGATTTTGGGTTAGCAAATTGCAGAAGTGCCCAGTTTAACTTGGTAAACCAGCATGGCTTAGTTTTGGTTGATTGGACAAATATAAGCGCAGACACAACACCACCATCAATAACTTATTATAATTTAACATCTAGCACTAATGGTTGCGAAAACTGGAATACTAACAAAAGTAATGCGTGCAACACATCTTCTGTAACTCCAACAGTTCAGTTTAACACTAGCAAGAATGCTTGGTGTGCTGTAGCTGGAAGTAGCAGCTCAATCTCCTTAAATTTAAACTATACAGATATGGGCAGTTCAAGAAACTGCACAGGAGCAGCATCTGGCGAAGGCACAAGAGAGCACTTCTGCACATTAACAAATCAAGACGAACTTGTGTATGACGCATCTTATCTTTTTATAAGTTGCAAAGATAGTAGCAATAACCAAAATAGAACAAGCACAAGCAGTGCATTAAAGCTTTCAATAACTGGATTAGAAGCGTCCGGAAGGAATTCTATAGGCTTAGGTATTCAAAATGCTTTATTGAGTGGTTATACAAACTATACAGATTTACAAATTTATGCAAGAAATTTGAGTAACGGACAAGTAAAAGGCACATTTGACAGGGCTGCGAAGAAAGGCAACAAGATGTGGACTTTCAACAGAATAGGAGTTTCTGACAGTCATGTCAATATGTTTAATCTAACACCTGTATTGTACACTTTAGAATTTGCAAATACTACCTCTGCTCGAATAACTAACCTGACAGAGTTGCTCATTAATGCAACGAAGTGAGAGGTGAGATAAAAAAAGAGGTGCCAAAATCATGAAAAACAAAAAAAGGGGGCAAGCAGGAATTGTGCCTGCTTTTATTGTTATTTTAAGTTCCCTTTTGGTTGTAAGCGCTATTGTAACTAACTCCACCAATGAGTCTTTTAATAGCTTTAATGATACTTTGAATATAACTCCTATTGTTCTGAATGAAACTTCTTTAACGAATTTAATAATATCACTTAATGAAACTAATGAAACAATACAAAATCAGACAATAACGATAAATGAAACTATAAATTTAACAATTCCAATAGAAAATGGAACATTACCAAATCAATCAACAATTGCCAATGAGACTATAAATCCAACTGCCACAATAGGGGATGTTCTTTCTACAAATGAGACTAGCAATTTAACCTTAAGTGAAACATTCAATAATCAATCAAATATCTCACTAATTAATCAAAGTATTAACCCAAGTGAAGGGTTAATTAGTGCGAATTTACCAAATCTTACGATTATAATAGAAAATCAAAGTGCTAATAATGTTTTTATATTTACAAAATTATTCAATGAAGATAATGTAAATGATTATATTGATGTAGATAGTCAAAAACAAAATGAATCTACTGAAGACAATAAACTCATTGAGAAACATTCTCTAAATTTAAGGTTATTTAAAAATTTTCTAATAAATAAAGGGCTTACTAAATCTAAAGTGAAAATAAGTATTTTGAAAAATGAAAAATGGGTTATTTTGCTTCCATTGAACGAAACTGATACACAAGTAATTTTCTCAAATGATATGAGGCTAAAGTTATCTGAAATAAAAATTGAATTTGGACGATGAAACTATGTATACAAAATATACAAAAAATAACTTAAATTTTAGTATTAAAGCACAGGCATATTATTGGCTTGGCAGAATAGCGCATTTGTTAGAAGACGCAACTGTGCCTGCGCATATGCACTTAGACCAGCATCTTTTTGGAGATGAAACTCTTGAAGACTTTACGGCAGGAGAAGGGTGGTATCAAGATGGCATTAGAAATTACAGAAATTTTGATGGCAGTGATCATGTAAATAAACAATATGAAATCAAAAACATAACTTTACCTTCAAATGTAAAAACAAATCCTTCCAATTTATTCAAATTATTCTGGTACACTGCACAGAAGACACAATACTTTGCTTCTGACGATGCTGACGGTAACACTATATATAGGGAGTTAGGTAACACTACCAGAAACCACAATCCTTCCTTATGGCAAGGAGAGAGTGTAACTATAGTAAATAACAGTGCAGATTTAACAGATGATGATGTAAATGATGAAGGTCAGGATATAGCTAATATTGCGAGTGCTATGTTACCTCACGCAATGAAATCAGTTGCTGTAAGTAGTTTTTTCTCAGCCAAAAATTTGGAGGGTGTTGTGTTATGAAAAAAACATACAATTCTTCTAAATTTAAGAAATTTTGGAAAAAATTGAAGTATTGGCAGAGAGGTGGAATTATTAGTGTTTTAATTTTTAGTTTACTCACAATACTCCTTATACCATTTGGGTGGT
>JACQSP010000111.1 GCA_016205905.1 Candidatus Woesearchaeota archaeon | reverse complement strand
CGAGCTTTCAGAGGTTCAAGCTTTCAAACAGTTTCATGTAACGGTGGACTTCGTCCCTAGAATGGATTGTGAGCGGAAAATGCGATTAAAAAACAGGAAACTAATTAATCTCAATTAAACAAACAAATTAATCCCAACTCTTAACTTCTCATTCACTACCCCTAAATTAACCAAAACAAATATATATACTATTTCTTATTGTGCTTATATGAGAATGATATGCCCATGGATCCTGAACTAAAAAAGAAGGTCAAAGATTATATTGATAAGGAGTATCATAAAGGTTTTACATTTACTTCAATAGAAAAAGTTCTTTTAGACAGAGGTTATAACAAAGAAGACATTGACGAAATAATTAATGAGCTTGTAAAAGAGCCGTCTATTCAAAAATTAAAAAAGGGCATTCCTTTTCTAATTATCTCATTATTGCTTATATTTGGTGTTATTGCATTTATTTTCTTCTTCAGGCCATTTGGCTATGAAACCTGTGATACAAAAGAATGCTTTATTAATCTGGCAAATGAATGCAAACCTTCGGTTTATACAATAAATGACGCAGGCACAGTTTATGAATTCAAATCTTTTAGCGACTGCACATTCACAAAAACAATCACTCACATTTCTGATTCAGAGCCAGAGCCAATCAAGGAAATGTTTTTAAAAAAATCATTTACATGCAATTATGAAAAAAACAGTTTTGAAGTCAAATGGATTGACACCCTGTTAGGCGGCTTAGATAAGTGCACAGGGCCATTAAAAGAAGCATTATATGAGCTGACAATTGCGCAGTATAAGAAAGAGAAAGGAATTCTTTAGAGAAAAATTGTATTTGTTTAGTTCCAAGGCAAAGCCATGGTTCACTATGATAAAACTGTTATTCGTTCATGATAGACTGTTATTCGTTCTTCGTTATTAGTTTTTCGTTACGAATGATTAATAACGAAAAACGAAGAACGAATGATGAAGAAAGAATAACTAATAATTTTTCATGAGACTAGGGACTGCGTCCCACAAACGGGTTGTTAGCATAAGAAAGAGGTTAATAAATATAAAATTGACTAAACAAATACTCTTAATCCAATAAATATTAAAATAAGTTCTGCAATGAGCATTTGAATAATAACAGCTTATAAAAGCTTAATAAAGCATAGGCAACAAGGGCAACAAGACTTAAAGTGTAAACAAGCAGCAATCAAAAAGAGGAAGAACATGAAGAGATTTATTAACTTAGACAATCTTGAAGAGATTAAGAAGAGGAGCATTAGTAATTGGTATGACCAACTTAATTTTGTGAATATTCTAATGATATGGATTGTAATTATTCTCTTATTTGGCTTTGTTTATTATTTAACCCAAGGCAGTGGATTCTATTTGATTTATTCTGACAATAAAAACCATGTTGAAGATATCTCTGACTCAATTTACTTTAGCTTTATCACTGCAACTTCAACAGGGTTTGGAGATGTTATCCCAAAAGGCTCGTTTAAAATTATTGCAATAGTAGAAGTAATATTTGGATTAATGCTTCTTGCGTTTGTAACCTCAAAATTAGTTTCAATCAAGCAGGATGTCATTCTAAGCGAGATGTACGAAATATCTTTAAGCGAAAGAGTCAACCGCTTAAGGTCATCCTTATTATTATTCAGGCAGAACATTAACCGAGCTATTACAAGCATAGAAGACGGAAAGATTAGAAAGAGAGAAATTAATGAATTATATATTTATCTTGGGGCTTTTGATGATACTCTTAATGAAATATTGAAATTAATAGACAAGCAGGAGAAAAATAATGAATCCAAATACATTGATGCATTAAATACAGAGCTTATTGCACACAGCATCCTACAATCATTTGAAAAGTTTAATGAGCTAATAATGCTTCTTGAACAAAATAAATTAGAATGGAAAAGGGATATCACTGTAAATCAACTTAATAAGTGCCTGAATTTAAGCAAAGTGTTTTTTGATAAGATAAGCAACCTGAAAAATCTGCCGGACAGAACAATTCATGATTTAAACGGGCAGTATGCATGCATAAGTGAAATGATAAGAAAATGGTTCCTGCCACCGAAGATTGTGTGAAAGGATTTAATAATAGATATTATAATTTTTAGCAGAATTAAAACCCAACAACAATGGCGGAGACGAGCCGGGGGTCGCCCCCGTCGGGGTGGCTCGTAGGGCAAAGCGAACATTAGTGAGCTTTGACCGTCTCCTGCCATTATTGTTGTTGGGTTTTACTAGTTGATTCAACTGATAGACTGCTTTGATAAAAATTATTTATGTCACTTATTAAATGAACAAGAGAAAACTATAAGTGAACCATAAAATATTTATATAATATTAATTTAAGGTGAGATTATGATGCAATATCAATGTTATTACTGCAAATACAAATTTAAAAGCAGCAAGACACCTGTAAAATGCCCATACTGCGAAAAAACAGGCACAATAACAAGGCTGAAATCAGCGAATGAGCTAGTTGACGAAGTTTCGAGAGAGGATAGGGAAGATATTAGGGAAGTATAAAATTAAATGATTATAGAAGTGCCTAACATGATATTATTGTGTCTTTATTATTAAATTCACTCAACCTCGCAAGACGCAAACCAATCTTTCTCATACAATAATTTAGGTATTTTATTTATTTCCTGTTTGGTGCCTTCAATTAAATAAGTCAAAGAAAGCGTATTGTTCATCTTGTCTGCTGCAATATGAATCAGCTTATATTTTCCAGTGTGAAGAAGCAGCTGATTAGTTATGTCCTTTTCATCAACGATTTTTTTGGTGTGAATAATTATTTTCCTCTGATAAGAGCCAACTCCTTTTTTCTCAAGGTGCCTATCGCATAATATTACTGCCCAGATAAGAACATACATGATTAATCCAATCGTATATTCACCGACACCTATAACTAAACCAAATATTGCAAATACCCAAATGCTTGCTGCTGTTGTAAAGCCAAAAATTTTATCTGTTGTCCTGATTAAAGCGCCTGCTCCAAGAAAACCAATGCTTGTAACAATTGCAGCTAATAAAGGCAATGGATTGTCTGTGTTCATGGTCATTGCTGTTATAGCCAATGCACAGGAACCAATAGCAACAAAAATAAAAGTGCCAAAACCAATTGGCTTATGAGCTTTATGCCTTTCTAAACCAAAAAGTAAAGATAAGATAAACGTAACCATAAATCGTATAATTATTGTTAAAAGTGTTGGTTCCATGTTGTGTATCTGAATATTAAGAGGTATATAAAGCTGATTATTTGCACGGCTTCATCCATTTAACCAGTTTTCTTAATTTTGTTTAATATACTAAATGGAATTAGTTTTCGAACAAACTAATTCCATTTGTATATACAAAATTCCTTGATTTTTGTTCGAAAATCAAGGAATTTTAGTATATT
>JACQSP010000105.1 GCA_016205905.1 Candidatus Woesearchaeota archaeon | reverse complement strand
GGTAAGAAGTATATGCACGGACATTTATAATTGACCCTAAAATTCCGTGCATATATACGTGGACTTTAACTAAAAGGATTCAACTATTAAAGTCCACCACTATATAAGGTAAGAGGTACGATGATAACATCGTCGTCATTCCCTCTTACCTTATACCTCTAACTTCTTACCTTTTTATTCATGAGACTGTGGACTGCGTCCCTAGTTACGTATTGTGAGCGGGAAACAGGATTGAGAAAAACAGAACTTAAGCTAAACAAATACCTATTTTTTAATTCAATCGATTCTATTGATTAGGTGAAATTGACACTCATACATAGCACTTTTTCTCAAAAAAACCTGATTAAAACCAAAACCTATAAAAGAGAGTGATTATTGCCTTAAGTATAGGTTAAGACAAGCTATAAAAAGACAAATCAGTAAGTACATATTTATACAGATAAAAAGGTGTTAAGAATGAAAAAGATGAAAAAGAAGCAGATGTTTAATTTATTTAGTATATTTATAATGAGTATATTTCTTTTATCTCTTGTTTCTGTGGTTTCTGTGTTTGCAGATGAAGTAATTACAACTTCAGAAACAAACACAACTAATACAACAGATGGCACAACTGATAATACCACATTAATTGATAACACAAACCAATCTGTTTTGATAAATGAATCTCAAAATGCTGCAAACTTAACAGACAGCGCAGCTAATCAAACCACTGCTTTGCCAGAAAATATAACAAATACATCCCAAACCCAAATTACAGACTTAAGGCTAGTTCATGTTGTTCCTAATGAATTCAAGACAGGTGATATTCAATTTAATCTTCAAATCCAAAATAATGGAACTACTGAACTAAAAGATATTGGGGCATTTATCACAGGCAAAGGTTTTTCAACATATGAAATTGTGCCGATAGATTCGTTAAAGCCAAATGAGAAATCATACATTCTTGTTATGGGTAATGTGAAGGAAGCTGGAATAATAGAACTTACAATAAAAATCAGCGATAAGGCTTTAAATAAAGTGTTTAATAGAAATATCACAGTGATAGATACTGCTTCTGTTGAAGACAAAGAAAAATTAGCAGAATTAGAAAAAAAAGATGTTGAGAAAAAAGCACTGGTTTCTGGGCTTTTGGTAGAATTAAATGATTTAAAAGCTAATTTCAGCATGCTTGAAAAAGAGCTGGAAACAAAGAAAGATGATAATTATGATGTTTCATCTGTTAATTTAGATGACTTAAAAAAATTAGTGAGGGATGCAGAGGCAGCGCTTATAAAAGGCGATTCTGAACAGGGAGAAGTAAGCTTCACTCTTGCATTAGATGAATACAAGAACCAGAAAATTAAGATTGAAGAAGCCAAAAAAATAAAAAAGAGCTTTACGCAGATATTAAGAGAAAACGCTTTACTTATTTCCACATTTGCAGGCTCATTGATTGCATTATTTACCTTAATTGAGATTCTAAAAAAGAAGAAAGAAAGTTTATATCAGAAGATTAAAGAAGTAAAGGTAGACAAAAACACAAGGATTGTTGTTGAAAAAAAGCAAAATGAAAAGCAAGATAAGCAATCAAAGAAAGAAGAAGATAATGATACTTCAAACTTTGATTTGCCAGGTAATGATAACAATTAATGAGATAATAATTAATGATGATAACTAAATAGGGTGATAATTAGCGATTAAACAAGTCAAATTTGAGCCTGAACCCCATATCATAAGATAAAAAGAGGTGTTTTTTTGGGTTTAAGCCTATTCAAATTGACCCTTTTCTAGGAAAAAACAGGGATTTCACTCAAAAGATTTATAAAGAAGTCCTTATTTTAAGATATAATTAGTAAGATTAGATTGAGTATACAGCAGAAATGATGTATATTTGACCTAAAAGTGAATAACACAAAGAAAACATCACTTGTTTTCTATGGGGTTATTTAAGAACGGAGGAATAAACATGAGAGACGGCAACAGCAGGGGTGGCTTCAGAAGTTTTGGGCCACGAGAAATGCATAAAGCAACTTGCTCTGAGTGCGGCAATGAATGCGAAGTACCATTCAAGCCAACAGAGGGTAAGCCAGTTTTTTGCAAAGAATGCTATATGAAAAAGAAAAGATTCTAATCCTATCTTTACGTATAGACAGTACCTTTGAAAAACAAGGTCAATTAAATTTTTCTTTTTTATTTGCTTTTTTTAATTCTGTATTATTTTTTGAATTTTATGTGTTATTTATATACTAAAAGTGATTAATGTTCATACAATTAATTGATAACACTATCTTGTATTTTTAGTATAGATACTCTAAAGTATCGTTTAATATGATTAGATTTAATAATCTAAATCTTTAAATAACATTGCTATTAACCTCGCTGTATGGGAAGGAATTATCAGCGAAATTTTGGTGTTAGGATATCAAAAATAAAAAGAAAGTTTAATGTAAGGAATATTAGCAATGTAAGGGATATTGGCAATGTAGCTCTTGATTCTGTGATCTATCCATTATATGCTGTTATTGTAAAGAGCCCTAACAAAGATGCAAAGAAAGTATTTGTCTCTGCGGGGGTTCATGGCGATGAGCCAGCGGGAGTATATGCATTATTAGGTTTTCTTGAAGATAAAATTGAGAGATATCTAGATGATTACAGCTTTGTTGTACTTCCATGTTTGAATCCAACTGGATTTGTAAGAGGCTCAAGATTTAATGCTGATTGTATTGACATTAACAGAGATTTTAAAGAGATTGCAGAATCAAAAGAAGCTTCATACATAAAAAGATTGTTAAGAAGACAGCAATCTAACTATGCTTTTGCAATGGATTTACATGAAGACAGGACAGACAAACGAACAGAAGATATTCCTATACACAAAAATCCAAGAGGATTTTATCTTTATGAAGTATCATATGATAGAAAGACAAGAAGAGGCCATAAAATAATTGATTCAATGAAGAATGATGGGATTAGAGTATATACTGATAAGAAGGTTTATTACTGTTCTAATGAGAATGGCCTTCTATGGAAACCTAAACTAATCCATCACAAAGAAGGAACAATTGAGGAATATGTTCAAAGATATGCATTTAATGCTTTCACAACAGAAACACCTACCTGCTGGCCAATGAAAGAGCGCATTCATGCACAAATAACTGCTTTATGTGCTGCTTTAGAAGAGTTTAAGAATGTTCAATATGCAAGTGGTAGATATGCTACTGCAAAGGCTAGATACGCTACAAGATAAGAAATATATTTTAATTTTAAAAGGCAGTGGAAAAGACATTGGGGAGAAGAAATGAAAAAATAGATTAATAAATCAATAATGTATAAAATTAACAGTGCATTTTGACATCTTTTCATAGAATTCTATGTCAGGCCTCTTTGTTCTTGTTTCAAAGATAACCTGATGCATACCTTCCCAGAACAAAAACCAGCCAGCTGGCTCCAAAAGAATAATAATGAAAGAAGCTAAAAACGTTTTTGTGTCGTACTTAAACAATAAAATACTGGTTATGAACATGATAACTATGCCAATTACTGAAAATAAAACACCAGTTTTAAGGATATTCTGCTTTTCTTGATAAACACTGGCATGATGTCTCTTAAAATGTTCTTTTAATCGTTTTTTAATTATATTTTCATGAAGCTTATTTTTAAGATGCGATGGAATCAGAAAATTCAGCTCAAACATTCCTGAAACTTTGTCTTTGCTTGCTTTTTTTGCCTCTAAAAGAAAATCATCTGATAATGCACGCTGAGAATATGGTCTAGGATCAAAATCAGAAAAGATATCATCATAAGTATCTATAATTAAACTGATTTCAGACAACTGCAAAAGCTTTTTCTTATGAGCTTCATCACTAGTTATTGAGGTTTCTCTTGATTCCTTTTTTCGCTCTGAGGTTAGCTTAACCATAGATTAATTTACGGAATTAAGAGGTATATATAGTTTTCTAAAAAGTGTATGTATTAAGCTTACCCTAATTTTGTCAGCTTTGCTATTATATCTCGTAAGACTATGGTGGAAGCGAAAACCGTCGATAAATACCATTTAACCTACTGTATATTATTCTTCGAGTTTTCGCCAAAGCTGACTGGTAGGCTTAATACATACCTAAAATATTGTGTGTTTGCTATATTTTGTGCTTTTGTATATACAAAAGCAATTAATTTGTTCGAAAATTAATTGCTTTTAGTATAATTACTCAAAAAATCTTTTTTATACTCAATATGCGCATAGCGGACGAATTAAATCATCTTATAAATTTGTTTAATTCGTCCAATATAACAAACGCAACGAATTATTACGAAAATTTACTGCGTTTGTTATACTATATCATGGAAATATTTAAATATTGATAATCATTGCCCAGTGGTAAGCAGTTATTTATGTTATATTAGTTAAATGATAGTAATTTCGTAGTAGGATGAATGTTGTAGTAGTATGAATATGGTGAATTAATGGTTGCAGATACTGTACAAAGTCCGTTATTAAAAGGAATAACTATTAGATACCTTTTAGCATATGCTGAGGAAAATGAATTATATGGAAGATTAATTAGTTCTATTCATGAAAGATTGCCAGAGTATGATGAAGCGCGCATTCTGGACACGAAATCATGGATTCCTCAAAAGGATTTCAAACAAATTTTAAGATGTTTTAAGGAAATAAGCGGCTTGTGGAATCCTCGCAATTATAATATATTAGGCAGAGCAATACCAACAACTGGTGATATGGTTCCTTACTATGCAAGCATGCTTGCTGGTCCAGAAGCAATTATTAAGATAAGCCAAAGAATTAACCATTCATTTAATACAGACCAAGAAATAATGATAGAAAGTATTAAGCACGAAAGAGATAAAATGCTGATGAGATTTGTTACTGCAACTGTTCAGCATTATATGCTTCCAAGCACTGAAACACCTTATCTTGAAATGGTTACTGCAGCGCTTGGCTATTGGGAAGGGGTACCTCAATTATGGGGCTGGCCAGAGACTGGCGAAACAAGATTTAATGAAGTGCAATTAACACTGGCAGAGCTTGTCGAGAGAGATTTTGCATATTTATCACTTAAATATTCTGAAAAAGGAAGGGATGTTTTATTCAACGACAAAAAAGTAGGTGAGTTTGTTGATGTTACTGGTTTAGGTGATTTTAAGATGAAGTTTGGCTACGAGCCAAGAGAAGAATTTCTTGCAAAGCCACTGAAAGAGTTTAGGCCAGTAAAAATAGTTGAGGATGTAAATATTAGTTTTGACAAAAAAGCAGGCGAAAATACAAGTAGAAATCCTGACACTGATGAAGAAATAATTTTCAAGAAAGGTGAATTATATGGTATGCCCTGCAACAGATATACTGTAAAAATCCCGGAATTCAGTTTATTGCACAGAGTATCTCTCTTTTTAAAGAACATATCTGCAATCATAGGCACAAAGAAAAGTAATGAAGATGATAAAAAAAGAAAATTTTTGAAGATGGTTTCTCCTGAAATTGCAATGGGATATGCAATGGATGCTCAGCGTCGAGAAGCTGAAAAAGCAGCTGAAGCAAACAGAAGGCTTGCTGAAGAATATAAACGACGTGCTGAAGAAAGTTTAGCACATGCCAAAGATATTGAAAAATTACTGCAAAGATTTGCGCATGATGTCGGCAACACTTTAGGAACTGCGACAACAATGAGCGCACTGCTTGCAGAACGCGTGTCTGCATTAGAAGATAAGACTGATGCCAAGGAATTAAAAAGGATTATCCCTGATTTTGGCGATATTAAATACAGAACCCAAGCACTGCATGTATTAGTTGAGCGCTCAACAAAAGTTGCGTCTGCTACAAGAATACTTTTGGATAATGACCCTAAAAAAATTGATAATTTATCACAGCCAATTGATGTGAAAACAATTGCTGAACAATTTTTAAAAATGAATATCACTGTTGATAATTTAATTATGGCAAACAGTGCAAAAAACAGTGCATTACCTTTTGATTGCCATATATTAAGAGGAGAAACACATTTTGAAGAAGGAACATATACTATGATGCTGTACGAAGACCTGTTTACTAGTGCATTATATAATTTTTACAGGAATTCAAATCGAGCTGTAAGCAGTAATCCTAATCCTTTAATTTATATAAAAGGAAGAGATTTGACTGATAAGATTGAATTGGTTTTTGGTGATAATGGCATTGGCATGAATGATGAGACACGACGAGCTATATTAGAAAGAAGAAGTGTTGTGTCAGGAGAAGGCACTGGCTTAGGATATTTTACTATTTGGCGTCTTGTCGGCCATTATAAAGGAGCTTTAGATATTAAATCAGAGAAAGGAAAAGGCTGTGAAGTCATAATTGTTTTGCCAAAAGGCAATATAACACCAAACTCAACAGATGAATATTATGTTTAATAATATAGTGTGAGGCAAAAATAGTTAATCTTTGGAGGTAATAAAAATGGCAGGAGTGCAAGAAAGTGATTTAGGAAAGAAGCTACAAGATGCAGCACAACAAGCTTTTGATGCGCTTAAAAGAAAATCAGGCAAAGTGCTTGTGGTTGATGATGACCATGCAATATGTGAGGTTGTTACAGAAGGATTAAAGGCGCAAGGATATGATGCATTTAATGTTATTGTATCTAATGATGGTGCAGATTATATATGGAGAATTGCTAGTGCAGTTCGAGAAAGGGATATTGACGTGATTCTTTATGATATTAATTTACCTCACCCAAATAATGGCCCTGCATTGGCAATGGCAGTTGAGCAGAGAATGAGGGCAGGAACAATTCCTTATGCATTAACTGAAATGTTTACAGGATATAAAAGCAAGGAGGATGTAGAAGGTATGCTCGATGGCTTTAAGTTTACAATTCCACCAAGAACTTATCTGAAGGATCAGGTTCTGACTGGTGAAAAAGATCAACCTAAAGCAGCAATAAAACTTGCAAACTATTTAAGAGAAAGAGTAGAAACTGGAAGATCTTTGCGAAAAGTTATTAATGATGGTAATCAAGTAAGAGATAAATTTTATAGAGCCTTAATTCAAATACAGCAATTTTCTGGAGAATTGTTAGGACATAAAGATTTGACACTTGTGCGCCCAACAATAGTTGATTTAGTTACACAATTTGAAACAGATCTTGGTGAAGATTACAAGCGATTATTTAGGACGTATTTTGTTGAAGACTTTGTTGGCGACTTAGGAAGAATAAATGTTGTCAGGGTAAATAATGTAACCAATAATTATGGAAAAATAACACCAAATATAGAGCTTGCATTTGATGCAGATAGTGGTGTAGAAAGAGCAACATTAATTGAGCCTTCTTTAAGAAGATTGCCAGCATTACTGGAAAGTTTAGGGCAACAGGCTGCAATGTATACACAAGGTGATTATACTGTTATCCTTGCAGGAAGTAAACAAACAAACCATTTGAAAGTTGGCTTAAGGGCACGTTTAATTGACAGTATAAACCATGAAGAAAGAAAACAACAGATAGAGAATTATGCTGTTTCAATGTCAGAATATTTCAAGCATCTTGGCTGTGCTGCAAAAGGCCAGGTAACTGAAAGAAACCTTTGGTTAAATATGTTGTTTACAAATGCATACAGGCAATAATTTTTTTATTATTTTTTAGTTCCTGGGCGCAGCCACCCGTCTCACTATGAAAACTAGGTGCTAGGTTCTGGGTGTTAGGTACTAGCGGCGATAATTCATCGTAACTAGCACCAAGCACCTAACACCCAGCACCTCTTTTTATTTTTCATGTGACCGTGGACTGCGTCCCACAAACGAGTTGGGAGCGAGAAAAAGAAGTTAAGAGGAGATTGAAATCCGCTAAACAAATACTTCTTATTCTATATCCATTCTTTGCTGTGCAGAACATAGCCAATATAACATCCAATAATAAACAACACCAGAATAAACTTTGTTTTTCCATAAAAACTGCCTAAACTAAAACCAATCAAGAATGCAATAATAACGACTGTATATGCAATCTTATGGACATACTGCCTCACTTTTATGCCTCTCCCTGCAATAATTCCGCAAAGTGTTATTATAATATAAGTAACAACTGCACTTCTTGACCATAAGGCAATTATAAAACCTACAATCAGCAAAAGCAGTGCAGGTATTTCTGCCCAATTCTCCAAAGGATCCCAAAATCCTATACCTGATGCTTTTTTGTTCTTGAACATATTATTATTAAACCAATTTTTTATAAACCTTTTTGACATTTTTTACTATTCAACACATTTTGTTTTTATAACTTATCGCAGGCAATGTTCACGTTGTTATCGAATGTCGCAAAATAACTACTCCAAATATCCATTTAGTAGTTCTTTAAAATATTCCTTTTTTGCTTCTTGACAGACATTGAAACAATGGGTGATCGGATGTGCTTCTGGAGCATATTCATAGTGGGCGCGTATCTCGCCGTCGTTAAACAAGCGGATATGATATTGAAATTCTTTGCCCTCCCTTTTTCGCATATTCAAAATTTCTTTGGGATCTTTGAGCGCGATAATTGCACGTTCAAAATCGTGTTTGGCTAAATGACTTTTTAAATCTTCCGCATTTTTTTGCGAAATTAAGCGCCCAATCAAAAAATCCTGTCGATGATGATGGAAAAATATTTCATATGTGCGAAGCACACTAGGCCAAAAGATATACACGAACTTCCAGAACCATTTCATTGTTTTTTTAAATATTTATTTTGCGATTTTTGATAACTATACGTTATCCAAATGTCCACGCTGATTCTTCAAATGTGATATAATAAATCAGCCACACAACCAATCCTATCAATGCTGCGAATATTAATGAATAAAAATGCAATTTGTAGAGGAAGATATATCCTATTAAAAAAAACAAAAAGATTACATACCAATTTCTGTTGGCAAAGTACAGATGCGCGCCGTCATGTCTGGGGAAAGGAAGCATTGCAAAGATTGCAAAATATAGGAAAATAAAAGTTATACGATTAAATAAATCAGTGCTTAAACCAAACAATGCTATTGTCTTAAAAAATGTCGCAAATAACAATAAAAATACAGGCCCCATTGCTGCTAGCAAGCCAGTTGTAAAATAATTAAGTCCATACCTAAAGTGCCCTAATCTCATCACAGTCCAATGATGGAAGATGATACCGCCTGGAAGAATCAAATAAATCTTGCCTTTAGAAAGTATAGTTATAATAACACCAATTATCAATCCAACTGACCACATTCTGTATTCAGATGTTAAATTCATAAAAATCGAAGAAACTTTATGGCCTAAATCATAAATTAACACACCTAAGCCAACTATCAATATATGTTTGAAAAAATTAAACAGCCAATAATTAAAGTGAAACACTGGCTGTTTGTCATCATAAGCAAAGATAAACGCTACAGCTAATATTGTTATAAGAAGATCTCTTATTTCAGATGTTTTCCACGTCAAATGCCGTTTTAATTTCCACCAAAATTGAAGCATATTCCTATCTTAGAATCGGTGTTTTAAATATTTTATCATTAAAACTGCTAATCTTAAACATTCTAACCAAATATAGCTTATATTGATAGAATGAGACATAGATGAATATCTTAATCAAATGCTATAATAATCCTCAAGAATAATCTTATCTACATTTTTGGCATCTTTGACAACATATAACTTTCCTTTGCCTAACTCAACAATCTTCTTTGCCAGTTTTTCACCTTTTTTATCAAGATTAACTCCTATTACTGAAATAGTGATTCCATTGCTTACTGCTAAATTGACTGCATTTATTGTTTCCGCTTCAGGATCCTTGCCTGTTGTTGGAAGCGCATCTGTCAAAATAATTAAATGCTTTGTTACATCCAGCGCAGGAAACATTTCTATTGATGTTTTTATTGTTGACGTCAAATTTGTTTCAGAGGATGCATTAATAGATGTGATTTCTCTCAACAGCATCATAAAATCATCTGTCGGCATAACTAATTGTTTAACTTCCTTGCCAAAAACAATCAATCCAACTTTATCTTTTTCTTCTATTGCCTTAAATGCCAGAGCAACGCCTGCTTTTTTGCACATTGAAATTTTGTCTCCTTTCATGCTTCCGCTGCTGTCCAATGCATACACTAAATATATCTGGCCTTTTGATTCTCGGCTAAAACTTTTCAAATCTTCAACTCTCAAAGTGCCATGTCCACGCCTTATCGATGTTTTAATAGAGTTTCTTAATGCCAAATCTCTATACCGGTCTGTTCTTTTGAATGTTTTTATATCAGTCTTATCGCCATAAATATAATTCTTTTTATGAAATTTCTCGCCGAGAATACCCTTTGGCATCAGATTGTCAATTTCCTCTGTGTAAAGAACAAGCCCTGCAAGATCAATGCCTTTCTCAGATATTGTTTGATTCTTGTCTATGAATCCTTCTGCCTTTAAGTCAATCATTTTTTCCTTTATCTTTTTTTGCAGTTCTCTCTGGAATTCAGGTATCTTAATATTTTTCTCAATATATTTAGGGTCATAGCCGCTAAGATAGCTCACTAATGATTCTCCATAAATCTGTTTAGCTAACTTATAATCATCTACAAATTTTTCAAACATTAAATCAGGTGTAAAACTTTTAATGCCCTGATCAAGGCATGTCATAATTATTTTTCCGTTATCTATTGTTTTTTTATCATCTTCTGCCAAAGAATGCATTAGCTCGCTCATTCCTTTCGTTGTCTTTTGCTTACCATCTAATAATGAGAATTCTTTTATTCGTTTCTTTTCAGACTTTTTATTATCTTTGAGTTCATCACCACTATACTTTTCTGCTTCCTGCTGATCAAATCTGGAGGTTTCGCTACCCCTTCACCTCGCTTCTCTTCTCTTTATCGGAAGAAAAGCCAGGATTTTCCTCTAAGAATTTTTTGAACTCTTCATCAATAAACTTTGTTGGGTCCTGAAGATATTTTATTGAAGGCTTGAGCTTAATCCTATGTGAAATAACAGAAAATATGGCTTCTTTTATGTCTTCGAAAGAAACAATTTTGTTTCCTTTTATTTTTGCATTTGCCTGTGCCCTTTCATATAAGCCTAAAGTAGCTCTTACGCTCGGTTTTTGCTCAAGATTATCATTGTTTCTTAACTCATGAACAAATGCCACTGAATAATGCAGTAAATTCTCTGGAAAATTAACACCTAAATCAACACCTTTGCATTTGACAATCATTTTTTCTATTTCAACTGTTTCAGGATAATCCATGTAAACTACATCAAACCTGTCCAGAAGTACATTACTTAATTTTTCGGTTGATGAATCCTGCGGATTCATGGTTGCTATAAGCACAAAATCAGTCTCAATATCAACATCATAACTGCCGATTGTTGCTTTTTTTTCTTCTAATACCTGTAATAATGCATTTTGTAATTTTTCAGGGCATCTGTTTAGCTCGTCGAAGAATAAAATGCCATTATTTGCCTTAAATATCTTGCCAGGTGTAAATGCCTCTATTGACAAGGCGCCAAATTTGATTGCTTTGATGGGGTCAATATCTCCAATAAGATCTTCCACGGTTAGGTCAGGACTGCCCTGAACCCTTATAAAACGCTGCGCTCCAGTGATTGTTTTCAAATTTTCAGTATTTTTTTCATTACTTTTTCCTTTAGCATCTCTTTTACCTATTGATTTAGCTATTGCTTCAGCTTTACAGCAAGGGCATAATGGTCTAGATGGCAGGCAATTATATCCACAGTTATTTACCTTTATCTCAGGCAATAATTTTGCTACGCTTTTAGCTAATGTTGTCTTGCCAATGCCAGGCGGACCTACAATGACAATGTGTCTCCCGCACATCAAAGCAGATTTTAACTGGTATTTTACTTCTGTCTGGCCAAGTATGTCAGGAAAAATATCTTTCTTTTCCAAAAGTTTTGGTTTTAGTTCTTCTGATATTCTACTATTCATAGGCAGAAGGAAAAATACTCTAACTTTATAAAGGTTTTTGATTGCTCCATCCAAAAATTCAACCAAAATTGTATTTTTGTTTTGCTTAACTCAATCACAAGGAATTTTTTCTTTAACTCCAGTTTTTACGTCCCATCTATTACACACATAATTAAATGGAATACCAACACATTGACTCCAAGATGCATCCATAATCATCCAAGAGCGTTTCTCTATCCCAATACAAGTACAATCTTTCGTTTTCGATCCAAAATATCCCCAACTACTGCATTCAGGGAATTTTAGGGTCATAATTAAGAAATAAATAATAAAAATAAGCAAGATAATTATTATTTTCTTATTTGAATATTCTTTCAAGATTAAAACAAGAAAGATTACATAAGCAATGAAAAAAAGGGGTAAAAATAAAGAGATATAATTGGAAACTACTGTAATCACTCCAAATACAAACGTACCGATTACGAGAAACAAGATGAACAACACAATCTTTTTCCAATTCATAATATCTCTTAAACTATTTATTTATATAAAGCTTTTGATAACTTCAATTTGAGTATAACATATAATGAAAAGTATAGCCTCTAAAAATTAAATAAACGAATGTTTCATATCTTCTACGTATTTGCACCAGAAATTATATAAATTATATTAAATTAAAACAATTTATGCAGCTTACATCAGAACAACAACAGGCATTAGAAGCGCAGAAGGCGCAATGCCCTTTCTGCAAGATTATTAAGGGAGAAATACCTTCAAAGGTTGTGTATGATGATGAAGTAATTACTGCTATTCTTGATATTAACCCTGCAAACAAAGGACATTTGTTAGTAATGCCAAAAGAGCATTATCCTATTCTTCCGTTAATCCCGCCACAAACATTTGAATCTCTTGCTGTGAAAGTTAAGCAGTTAAGTAAAGCGGTAAAAGAGGGAATGCTGGTTTTTGGCGATACAATCTTTATTGCAAACGGCGCTGCTGCTGGCCAACAATCTCAGCATTTTATGCTGCACATTATTCCAAGAGAAGAAAATGACGGGCTTTCTGTGTTTGAATATGAAAAGATAACAGTTGACCAAGGAAAAGAAGAAGAAGCATTTAAGATTCTTAAATATAATCTGCCAAAAATGATGAAAGAGGTTTATGCAAGGTTTCCTTTGCAGGGAAAATCTGCGCCGAGTTTGGCATATTCTAAAGAAGAGCTTATCAAGATTATAGATATGAATCCTCAGCTAAAACAAGCCATTATCAAAAATCCTGCTCAATTCAAACAAATGATACCACAAAATCCGCAGCTCAAGGAATTGTTTGCAAATATTGACGTGGATGATATTATTGAAACTGTAACTGGTAAAAAAATGGTGAAAGCAATTGATGCTGAATTTAACGCTCCTAAATTAGAAGATGCTTCGCCAGAACCAGATGATAATTCAAAATTAGGCATGGAATCATTTGCAAAAACTACTGCAGAAGGAAAAGGAGATGAAACAATCTCAGAGGAAAAAGAAGAGAGTGAAGAAACGCAGCAGACAAATTATTATTTGTTTGATGTTCTCGACAAAAATCCTGTCCTTAAATCAATGCTAATTAATAATATCAGTCTTCTAAAGCAAAAAATGGAAGAGATACCAGAATTAAAAGAAACCTTTGGTGATGTTGATTTAACAGAGCTAAGAAAAGAGGTTTTGTTGAGGGAACAACAATTATCCAAAGAACAAACATCAGATACAGATAAAAAAGATGCCCATAAAAACAATGAACAAAAAAATAATCAACAAAACACGACTAATAAAAACAATAAACCTAATAATGACAATGCTGAACATAAGCAAGACAAAGAAGATAATAACGATGAAGATAATGCAGATAATGATGAAGAGCAAGCAGAATCACACAAGCATTCAAACAGATTAGTGGATTTATTATACTAAATTAAATCAAGATTAAACTAAACTTGTATTTGTTTAGCATCTTCAAAATTACGTATGAAAGTTTCGCAGAGGTGACATCCCCGTATGGGGCAAGTCCCCCTGTCACCTTCGTGAGTCATACTCTAAATGAATTTT
>JACQSP010000109.1 GCA_016205905.1 Candidatus Woesearchaeota archaeon | reverse complement strand
GTTGGACATGCCAAGAACGACTAAAAACAAATACAATAAATGAAATAAATCACATGTTTTAAATTAAATGCCCAAAATATTTATAAATGATATATTTATCTTCATATTTATTATATCGGCAGCATAACTCAGCGAGCTTTTTATCAAAACCTCGGAAAAAATCATGCGACCTATAGTCACGGACATTAATAGTTATATACAAGTAACCGTGACTATATTCGCGGACTTTAACAAAATTAATACGAATATTAAAGTCCGCCGCTATACGCAACTTCGTTGCTCGGTCACATTAAATCAGATTGTTTAATCGGCAGCATAACTCAGCGAGCTTTTTGGCGTAGCAAAAACCTCGGAAAATACCCTCTGTGGGATTTCACTTTGTTCAATCCCACTTTCATAAAAATAGGGAAAACTTTTTTGCAAGAAAAAAACAAGAAAAATTCGGCAGCATAACTCAGCCTGGTTAGAGTGCCACGCTCATATTGTTAAATTATGAGCCAATAACATGGCATTAAACAAGAGGCACGTGGATGTCCCGTGTTCAAATCACGGTGCTGCCATTTATTTTTTTCTTAATAAGAACTAATTCTCAAATATCAATCCAATATTCTTGCATCTTTCAAATAACGCAGAAGTTATGGCTAAATCCTGCCTGAGATATTCTCTTATTTCTTCAAATTGTTTTTGTTTCCAAAGCAAAGGAATATCTCCTCCCTTAAAGTCTTTGTACTTTCCGTCGACACCGATTAATTTCGCATAATCATTTAATTTTCCAGATTTGCCATAAGTTCTGAACAGTGTCAAATGCTCTCTTAAATCAATGAAAGAATTACTTGATGGCCTTACTATTTCTAGATTATAGTGCAATGACCTGTTTATGATGAAATAAAAATCAAAATCCCTTATGTTAAAGCCAACATATCTTATCTGTGAAAATTTTCCATGCAGCTCCCTTATTTTATCCCAAAATTTTTGAACAAGAAGATTTTCATCCTCTTCCATTATAATTAATTCTTCCTTCAGATATTTCATTCCTATTGCAACTACCCTGCCGTTTATGGGAGACAAGGCATCTTCTGCGTTAGTTGTTAAAGGCGCTGTTTCAATGTCTATGATTATTTCCATTTGGTTTAGGAATACAGAATAGTTTAAATATGTTTTCATGTAAAAATGATGTGATATTTTAAAATTGTTTTAGGGACTACAATTTCTTTGAATAAACCCTCTTAGGGACTACAATATTTATAAATAATCTGTTTTAGGGACTACATATACACTCTATATTAATTAACTATTTAAAACACTTAAACTTTCGCAGTTTTATGCCTGAAGAGATTAGTCCAGCAATGAAGCAGTTTGTATTCTTTAAGCAGAAATATCCAGACTGCCTGATATTGTTCAGAATGGGTGATTTCTACGAAACATTCTACGATGATGCTAAACTTGCTTCAAAAATCCTAGGAATAACATTAACAAAACGCGGAACAAAAACACCAGTGCCTTTGGCGGGAATACCATTTCATGCTCTTGACAATTATCTGGCAAAACTTATCAGGGCAGGGATTAAATGCGCAATATGCGAGCAAATAGAAAACCCAAAATTTGCAAAAGGCGTTGTAAAAAGAGATGTTATCAAGGTTGTTACACCAGGCACAATAATTGACAAAGGCATTTTATCAGACAAGACAAATAATTATCTAATTAGTTTATATTTTTCTGAAGAATTAATGTACAGTAACTATGTCGACGTTGGAAGCCGCAGAATTGACGCTGGTGAAAATGCAAAACCTGCGAAACAACTCCCAAAAAAAATATTAGGAGAAAAAGGATTAGGTATAGGTTTGTCTATTGTTGATTTATCAACAGGCGAATTTCTTACAACAGAGACAACTGAATATAACATAATGACAGAGATAAACAGAATAAATCCGGCAGAAATTATTTTTCCTTCAACAGAATCTGAAAACAAAATAATAAAAGAATTAAAAACACAGAATTTTTATTTAAATGAGTATGAAGACAGGTTTTACTTTTATGACATTGCTTATAACTCACTCAAAACTCATTTCAATACAGTAAATTTAGATGGTTTTGGCATTGAAGGAAAAAAGTATTCTATACCCAGCGCAGGGGCTTTGCTCAGCTATTTGAGGGAAACGCAAAAAACCTCTCTTACACACATCAATAGAATAAAATATTTCTCGACATCAAAATTTATGGTTCTTGACAAATCAACTGCGAGAAATCTTGAGATTATAAAAAATATAAAAGATGATTCAACAAAAGATACACTACTGGAAGCATTGGACAGGACATTTACGCCAATGGGATCAAGATTATTAAGAACTTGGCTGATGAGTCCATTGCTTGACATTAACGAAATAAACCAGCGGCTTGAAACAGTTGAGTTTTTGTTCAAAAATATTTTGTTAAGGCAGGAATTAAAAGAATTGCTGTCAAGAATAAATGATATAGAAAGATTAATCTCAAGAGTAAACTACGGCAATGCAAATGCAAGAGATGTATTGTCGTTAAAAAACTCGCTAAAAGCTCTTCCTGAATTAAAAAAGGCATTGAATAATGCGGTTAATAATCTCAATGGAAACAATGGAAATAATTTTCTTGTTAAACAAGCAGTGTCACTTAATGACTTGAAGGAAATTACGGAGTTTATTGAAACATCTATAAAAGAAGATCCCCCGCAAAACACAAACGAAGGGGGTATGATAAAAAAAGGTTATAATGCAGAGCTTGATGAATTGCATGATATCTGCATCAATGGAAGGAGATATATTAAAGATATTGAAGAGAAGGAAAAAGCAAAGACAGGCATAAAATCATTAAAAATTGGTTTCAATAATGTTTTTGGGTATTTTATTGAAATAACCAAGCCAAATTTAAGCTTGATACCAAAAAACCCAGACGGAAGTTTGGTTTACATAAGAAAACAAACAACTGCAAATTCTGAAAGATTTATTACAGAAGAGCTTAAGCAGTATGAAGAAAAGATTTTGGGTGCAGAGGAAAAAATAAATGTGCTTGAATTTGAGCTGTTCAGGCAAATCTGCCAGAAGATTATTGAAAAAACTTCTGAAATACAGGATGCAAGCAATTTCATTGCGCAGTTGGATGTTCTTTTTTCTTTTGCAATAACCGCTTCTGAACACAATTATGTCAAACCATTTGTTGACGATAAATTCTCAATAAGGCTCGAAGAGTCAAGACATCCTGTGATTGAGCGGATTGAAAAAGTGTATATTCCAAATAACATATTCATCGGCAAAGAAAATAAGACAATGATTATTACAGGCCCAAACATGGCAGGAAAATCTACATTGATGAGGCAGGTTGCCCTAATTGTACTAATGGCGCAGATTGGCTCGTTTGTTCCGGCGAAAAAAGCAGAGATAGGGATTGTCGACAGGATTTTTACGAGAGTTGGAGCACATGATGATTTAACACATGGCCAAAGCACGTTTATGGTCGAGATGAATGAAACGGCCTCAATTTTAAACAATGCAACAGATAAGTCATTGATAATAATGGATGAAATAGGCAGAGGCACAAGCACTTTTGACGGCGTGAGCATTGCATGGAGTGTTGCTGAGTATCTTAACAAGCAAATAAAGGCAAAAACCATGTTTGCAACACATTATCATGTCCTGACAAAGCTTGAGAAGTTTGAAGGCGTCAAAAATTATAATATTGCTGTAAAAGAAATGGAGCACAAAGACATTAAAAATGGAGAACCCAAAGAAGAGTTAATTTTCTTAAGAAAGCTTGTTGAGGGCGGCACAGACAGAAGCTTTGGCATTCATGTTGCAAAATTAGCTGGTATGCCAAAAGAAGTTATTGAGAAAGCGCAGGAAATACAGTACAAGCTTGAAGTTGCAGACAATATGAAAGAGAAGATAATTGTAGAAAAGAAAAGGAAAGAGTCATTTATGAATAAAAAAGAGAAAGCAGAAAAAGATGGAAACTTCAATTCTGAAGATGAAATGGTTGAATTCACAAAATTAAGGCAGAAAAAACTAGTGGATTTGTAAGATGGTTTAAAGAAGAGTTTGATTTTTTTGAGGATTGTATACCTAAAGTGACTAATTTATTCGAAAATTAATCACTTTTAGTATACTT